>DASSGL010000257.1:0-3857 GCA_035693525.1 Gaiellaceae bacterium
CGACGCGCTCGCGAAGCATCCAGCGATCGTGGCGAACCTCGAGGAGGCGGTGCGCCGAGTGGGGCTCGAGCCGCTGCGCACGGCGATCCGCGGCGGCACCGACGGCTCGGCGCTCACCGAGATGGGCCTGCCGACGCCGAATATCTTCACCGGCGGCCACGACGCGCACAGCGAGCGCGAGTGGATCTGCGTCGAGGACATGGGCCTCGCCGCCGCGACGATCGTCGAGCTCGCCAAGATCTGGGCCGAGTAAGCCGAAGATGCAACGACCGCAACCTGCCTGAAGGCAGGTTGCTAGGAACCTCAACAGCAACCAGGCTTCAGCCTGGTTGCGGTCGTCGAGCGCACGGATACCCTGTCCACGTGGAGCCGTTGCTCGACACGTTCGGCCGGCCGCTCGAGACGCTGCGCATCTCGGTCACCGACCGCTGCAACTTCCGCTGCGTCTACTGCATGCCGAAGGAGGTGTACGGGCGCGACCATCAGTTCCTCGAGCGCAAGGAGCTGCTGAGCTTCGAGGAGATCGCCCGCGTCACCTCCGTCTTCGCGCGGCTCGGCGTGCGGACGGTTCGCATCACGGGCGGCGAGCCCCTCGTCCGCCGCAACGTCGAGCACCTCGTCGAGCTGCTCCACGCGATCCCGGGCATCGAGCTCGCCATGACGACGAACGGCGCGCTGCTGCCGCAGAAGGCAGAAGCGCTCGTGGAGGCGGGCCTCGACCGTGTCACGGTGAGCCTCGACTCGGTCGACGACGCGACGTTCCGGGCGCTGAACGACGTCGACTTCCCCGTCCAGAAGGTGCTCGACGGCATCGACGCTGCCGCGGCCGCGGGCCTGCGCGTCAAGGTGAACGCCGTCGTGAAGCGCGGCGCGAACGACGACGGCATCGTCGCGCTCGCCGAGCGGTTCCGCGGCACCGGCCACACGCTTCGTTTCATCGAGTACATGGACGTCGGCCACACGAACGGCTGGCGCCTCGACGACGTCGTCTCGAGCGACGAGATCGTCGCCATGATCCGCGCAGTCCATCCGCTCGACCCGGTTCCGCCCGCCCGCCCCGACGAGACCGCGCGCCGCTACCGCTACCGCGACGGCGCGGGGGAGATCGGCGTCATCGCCTCGGTCACGCAGCCGTTCTGCGGCGGCTGCTCGCGCGCCCGCCTCTCCGCCGAAGGCCGCCTGCACACGTGCCTCTTCGCGCTGAAGGGCCACGATCTCCGCGCGCCGCTGCGGCTCGGGGCTTCCGACGACGAGCTCGCAGATGGGATCCGAAATATCTGGCGCCGCCGAACCGACCGTTATTCCGAGTTGCGAACCGCAAAGACATCGGGATTGCACAAGGTCGAGATGTCGTACATCGGCGGCTGATCGCAGCCACCGGTCGCCTCGGTAAAGTCTCATTGTGAACACCGTGGTTCTCGCCGGGCGCCGCGTCCTGCCTCGCGGCTGGAGGGATCTGGGCCTCCAGATCACGATCTGGATCGGCTTCTACTTCACCTACCAGGCCGTCCGGAGCCTCGCCGACCGCGATCCCTCGAAGGCCCTGCTGAACGGCTTCCGGGTGATCGATCTCGAGCAGCGCCTCACGAGCAGCTTCCTCGAGCAGACGACGCAGCGCATCGCCGACTCCTCGCACGTCCTGATCACCGCGGCGGCTTGGACGTACTGGAACTCGGAGTTCACCGTGATCGGCCTGACGCTGCTCTGGGTGTACTTGCGACGACACGAGTGGTTCGTGCGCTTCCGCAACACGATCCTGCTCACGAACATGATCGGGCTCGTCGGGTACGCGGTCATGCCGACCGCCCCTCCGTGGATGTTCCCGTACTACGGCTTCATCGACGGGGTCAACCACCAGAGCCAGCTCGTCGGCGCGCTCGCGAACCCCTACGCGGCGATGCCGAGCCTCCATGCCGCGGACGCGCTGATCGTCGGCGTCTTCCTCTTCCGCGCCTCGCGCCACTGGTGGTCGAAGGCGATCTGGGCGCTCTGGCCGGCCTGGGTCTGGTTCTGCGTGCTCGCGACGGCGAATCACTTCTGGCTCGACGTCGCTGCCGGCATCGTCGTCGCGCTCGTCTCGCTCTGGGTCGTCGCGACCGTGTCGAAGCGTCGCGCACGCGCCGCCGAGCAGCGCCTTATCGCAAACCTGCTATAGTCGCGGCATAGCAGGATTGCGATCATCCTCGGCCACGGAAACCGCCGCATGCACTCGATGAACCAGGCGCCGACGCCGCGACTCACCCCACGTGCGAGCAGAGTCAAGGAGGGCTACACGACCGGAGCGCGCCGGCTCGCAAGCCGCTCGGTCGCGAGCCTCGCCCGGACGCGCGTCTCGCCCAACACCCTCACCGCTGCGGGGGTCACGCTCTGCATCGTCGCGGCCGTGCTCGTCCCCTTCGAGAGCCGCAACGCCATCCTTTTCTACTGGCTCGGAGCCGTCGTCTTCGTCGTCGGGTCAGTGCTCGACATCCTCGACGGGGCTCTCGCCCGCGCCGGGGGGCGCTCGACGCCGTTCGGCGCCTTCCTCGACTCGACGACCGACCGCGTCGGTGAGGGTGCGATGCTCGCCGCGATCGGGCTCGTGTTCGCCCGGGCGGGCAACGACGTCGCCGTCGTGTTCACGATCGCGGGGGTCGCGGGCTCGTTCCTCGTCCCGTACGTGCGCGCGAAGGCCGAGGCGCTCGGCCTGCGCGGCGACGTCGGCCTCGGCTCCCGGGCCGAGCGCGTGGTCGTGATCACGGCCGGGCTCGTCTTCGCTCCGTGGGGCGGCCTTCAGTGGGCGATCTACTTCTTGGCGGCCACCTCGTGGCTCACGGTGGGGCAGCGCGTCCTGCACGTCCGCAAGCAACTCATCGATGGAGGAACGAATGTCCGAAGCTAACGGCAACTCGAACGGGCGTGCGCGCCTGGACGACGGCAAGGTCCGCGTCGCGATCATCGGCGTCGGCAACTGCGCGAACTCGCTCCTGCAGGGCCGCGAGTACTACAAGGACGCGCCCGACGACCAGTTCGTGCCAGGCCTCATGCACGTCAATCTCGGCGGGTACCACGTCCGCGACATCGAGTTCACCGCTGCCTTCGACGTCGTGAAGGGCAAGGTCGGCGAGGATCTCGCCTCGGCGATCTGGACCCACCCGAACGACACCATCAAGTTCGCGGATGTGCCGAGGACCGGCATCACGGTGTCGCGCGGCATGACGCACGACGGCCTCGGCAAGTACCTGTCGGAGATCGTCGAGAAGGCGCCCGGCTCGACGGCTGACATCGTCGGAATCCTGAAGGAGACTAAGACCGACGTCGTCGTCAGCTACCTACCCGTCGGCTCCGAGGCCGCGGCGAAGTGGTACGCGGAGCAGATCCTCGAGGCCGGTTGCGCGATGGTCAACTGCATGCCCGTCTTCATCGCGCGCGAGGACTACTGGAACAAGCGATTCCAGGAGCGGGGCCTGCCGATCATCGGCGACGACATCAAGTCCCAGGTCGGCGCGACGATCACGCACCGAGTCCTCACCTCGCTCTTCCGTGAGCGCGGCGTCCACCTCGACAAGACGATGCAGCTCAACGTCGGCGGCAACTCCGACTTCCTGAACATGCTCGAGCGCGACCGGCTGGAGTCGAAGAAGATCTCGAAGACGAACGCCGTCACCTCGATGCTCGACTACGACCTCGGCGAGGGGAACGTGCACGTCGGTCCGTCCGACTACGTGCCGTGGCTGACCGACCGCAAGTGGGCCTACATTCGGATGGAGGGCTCGTCGTTCGGCGACGTGCCGCTGAACGTCGAGCTGAAGCTCGAGGTCTGGGACTCGCCGAACTCGGCCGGCATCGTCATCGACGCGGTCCGGCTCGCGAAGCTC
>DASSGL010000258.1:0-4236 GCA_035693525.1 Gaiellaceae bacterium
CTCGGTCTGGTGCCTCCGGGCCTTTCTGCCGGGTCTCGAGGCGGCGGCGCCCTCCGACGTCGTCAACGTGGTGTCGGTCGCGGGCACCGTCGCATACCCGCAGTCCGGACCGTATTCGGCGTCGAAGCACGCGCAGCTCGCATTCTCACGCGCGACGGCTGCGCAGCTCGAGGCGCGCGGCGTCCGCGTGCACACCGTGAAACCGGGGTTCGTCGAGACGGAGGGCTTCCCGCAGCACCGGCTCCCGAGCCCCGTGAGGCGGCTCGTCGTGGGCCCCGAGGCGGTGGCCGAGCACATTGCGGACTCGGTCGAGCGCGGCCGAGGCGAGACGAGTTTCCCCCGGTATTACGGGCTTGCGGGCCTGATCCAGGCGCTCGCCCCGAACGTCCTCCGGCGCCTGCTTGCGCGTCCGCGCGGCCGTTCTACAATCGACTAGTGGCGGGTCTCACGACCACGGACGCTGTCGCGGTCGCCGAGTTCAGATCAGCGCTGCGCCGTTTCCTGCGACGCTCGGAGCGGATCGCGCGACAGTCGGGATTGACGCCGCAGCGATATCTGCTCCTGCTCATGGTCAAGGGCGCGCCCGAAGGCAGAGAGCAATCGACCGTCACCGAGCTCGCCGACCGCCTGCAGCTCGCGCAGAGCACAGTGACCGAGCTCGTGAGCCGAGCCGAAGACGCGGGGTTGATCGCGCGTGAGCAATCGCAAAGCGACGCGCGCGTCGCCTATCTGCGCCTCACCCCGGAAGGCGAACGCCGTCTCGACCTCGCCTTCACGGCGCTCGCAACCGAGCGGACGCAGTTGCGCGAGGCCATCGACGTGCTCGACGGCAGCGTCATTGGCTGAGTCTGCGCGGCTAACGCCGCTCTAGCAGATACCAGATGAGCTCGGCGTTGTAGAACTCGGATCCGTGGGGAGCGAGTGCGAGCGCGGCGTCGCGTTCGGGCCCTTCGCACGCGGCGAGCTCGAGATAGCCGCCGAGGTCGCGGCGTTCCACGTCTCGGCGCTCACGGAGCAGCGCGAGGCGGTTCGCCTCGAAGAGCTGACGGAAGTCGCCGTCCGGGAGCAGGCGGGCGTGCTGGGGATCGCGCGCACGCTCGAAGCGATCCACCGCGAACGCCTCGAGCGGATCGAGGGGCGCGATCTGGTCGATGACGAGCACGCGACCGCCCGGTCGGGTGACCCGCGTCATCTCGGCGAGCACGAGCTCGGGACGGTTCACGTGATGAAGCGTGCGAAGCGTGCCGGAGAGGTCGAACGACGCATCGTCGAAGTCGAGCGCGAGCGCGTCGCCTTCGACGAAGGTCGCGTTCTCAGGCGCCCGCTCACGCGCGAGAGCCAGTAGCTCGGGTACCCGGTCGACGCCGACGACCTGCGCGACGTACGGCGCGAGCGCGAGTGCGAGCGCCCCGGCGCCGCAACCCACGTCGAGCGCGCGCTCGGTCCCGTCCGGTAACACGAACCAGTGGACGCGCTCGGCGAGCTCGGCGGCACGCGCGTCTTGCCGTTGCGCGATCTGCTGCGCCGTGCGAGCGAACCGCTCCTCAGCCATCGACGACCACCCGCCTCGCGCGGGTCGGGCCGCTCGCGATGCCGCAGAGGATCTCGTACGCGATGGTGTCCGCGGCGCGGGCATGCTCCTCGACGGGAAGCCCTCGACCGATCAGCACGACCGGCGTCCCGCCCGGTAGCTCGCGGTCGAGCTCGACGGCGAACGCGTCCATGGAGATCGTCCCGACGACGCGGCGTAGCTCGCCTGCGACCAGCACCTGCGTCCCCGTCAGGTCGCGGCGGAAGCCGTCCGCGTAGCCGACCGGGACGATGCCGATCCACGTGTCGTGCTCTGCGACGAAGCGCCTGCCGTAGCCCGTGCTCTCGCCGCGGCGCAGCAGTCGCGTCTGCGAGAGCCGGCTCGACCACGAGAGGACCGGCTCGAGCCCGTCCTCGAGAGGATCGCGCCCGAAGGGCGAGGCACCGTAGAGCGCGATGCCGCAGCGCGCGGCGTCGAATCGCGTGCTCGGGTAGCGCAGCGCACCCGCGCTGTTTGCGATGTGGCGCGTCAGGTGCGAATAGGGCGCCGTGGCGGACCGGAAGCGCTCGACCTGCGACTCCGTGTACGCACCGTCCGTATCGGCGGTCGCAAGGTGGCTCATCAGCCCCACGACCTCGACCGGAGGCGCCGGGAGCTCCGAGAGCCCCCAGCGTCCCATGCCGGTGTCGAGCTTCAGGTGCACCGGCACGCCCACGGGCACCTCGTTCGACGAGACGACGAGCTCGAGCCGAGCGTCGCGCGCGTGAGCGACCTCGCGGTTGCCGGTCGGCCCCATCACGACGATGCGGGCAGAAGGGAACTCGCGCCGGAGCTCGAGCCCTTCGGGGACGGTCGCCACGCAGAGAGCCTGCGCGCCTGCGCCGAGCGCTGCGCCGGCGACGTCTGCAGCGCCGTGCCCGTACGCGTTCGCCTTGACGACAGCCCAGAGCTCGGAGCCGCCGAGAGCACGCAGCAGCGTCGCCGTGTTCCGGCGCAGCGCCGCGAGGTCGATCGTGATCTCGGATCGGTGCATCTACTCGAAGACTTTCGGAAGCGCTTCGACGACGTCGCCCGCCACGAGGCCGGCGCGCTGCGGTGCGGCGACGGACGCGCGCTGTTGCGCCGCGACGGCTGCTGCGGCTGCCCACCGCGGCTCCATCCCCTTGGCCAGGAACGCTCCGAGGATCCCGGTGAGGACGTCGCCGGTGCCCGCGGTCGCGAGCGACGGCAAGCCGAGCGAGACGGCGAGGACGCCTGCTCCGGGAGCGCCTACGAGCGTGTCCGGGCCCTTGAGCACGACGACGCAGCGGAACCGCTCGATCGCCTCGCGGAGTGCCGAGAGCCTGTGCGCCGCGACGTCGCGCGAGTCGCGGCCGAGCAGACGGCCGAGCTCCCCCTCGTGCGGCGTGAGCACCCTCGGCGCGGGCCAGTCGCCGGGCTCGAGCCCGTACAGGGCGTCGGCGTCGACGACGACCGGGAGGCGGAGCTCGGCGAGCAGACGTGACACGAGCTGATGCGGGCCGTCCCCACGGCCGAGGCCCGGCCCCAGAGCGACCGCGTTTGCTCTCCCGGCTAGCTCGAGCACCCCGTCCGCCGCGATCGCCGAGACGACGCCGTCGTCCTCCGGGAGCGGCCGCTTCACGGCCTCGAGCAATCGCTGCTCAAGCACCGGCAGCGCCGAGGCGGGCGCGGCGACCGTGACGTAGCCTGCGTCCGCTCGCATGGCGGCAAGCGCCGCAAGCGAGGGGGCCCCCGTGAGCCCGCGAGAGCCGCCGACGACGAGCAGGTGCCCCGCGGTGTACTTGTTGTCGCCCTCGCGTCGTCGTGGGACGAGACGAAGCACATCGGCGGTGACGAGGCGCGCATCGGTCTCGAGCTGCTCGAGGCCGATGTCGGCGACTCGGACCGTGCCGGAGTGAAAGCGTCCCGGTGCGACGACGACGCCGACCTTCGGCCCGTGGAAGGTGACGGTTGCATCCGCCCGCACGGCGACTCCGGCGATCTCGCCCGTGGAGGCGTCGACGCCCGAGGGGAGATCGATCGCAAACACACGCGCGTCGCTCCCGTTGATCTGCTCGATCAGCGCAGCCGCGTCGGCACGCGGCGCGCCGGCGAAGCCGGTTCCGAAGAGCGCATCGACGATCACGTCGGGGGAGCCGAGGTCTCGGTCGCCGGACTTCGCCTCGACGACGCGTACCTCCTTCCCCGCACGGTCGAGATGGTGGGCCATGATGCGGCCGTCACCGCCGTTCGAGCCGCCCCCGCAGACGACGGTCCAGCGGCTCGCGTCCCGCAGCTCCTCCTGGGCGGCGGCTGCAGCCGCTGCCCCCGCGCGCTCCATGAGCTCCCCCGCGCTGTCCGGATACCCGGGATAGCGCGACTCGGCGGCGCGCATCTCGTCTGCGGTGTACAGCGGCTCGAGATCAGGAGCCTGTCTCATGATGTGGCTCGTCGATCCGGGCGCGACTGGCGAGTGCGAGGCAAGGACGCAGGGAGCCCCGATAGCGGTGCTATCGGGGCGAGTGAGGACGCGGCATCGCGCCGCCAGACGCGGCGGGGCGACTCAGTCCTCATCGTAGGACAGGCTCCAAATCGGTGACAGCGACTGCCTGCGCGAGCTCGCGCGAATGCGTCATCGAGAGGTCGATATCGCGCACGCCGTGCTGCTCGGCCCAGCGCGCGACGCGACCGGAGAGCCGGACGGA
>DASSGL010000259.1:0-14363 GCA_035693525.1 Gaiellaceae bacterium
GTGGCGCCGAACGGCCGCCCGCCGTACCTCGTGGTGCTCGACGGCTCGGACTACGTCCGCCGGGCCTCGCTCCTGCGCCTGCTCGGCGGGCTCGTCGACTCGGGACCCTCCCACCGCACCACCTTGCGCTCGTCGACGCAGAGGACCGGCTCGAAGCCTACTCCGCCTCGACCGCGTATGCCCGGGCGCTCACCGCGGCACTCGACGACCTGACCGGCCGCCGCCGCGGCCGCCGGGTCGGCCTCGGCGCGAGCCTCGGCGGCCTCGCGCTCCTGCACGCCCACCGCCTCGAGCCGCGCTCGTTCTCGGGGCTCTTCCTCCAGTCGGGCAGCTTCTTCCGCCGTCCCGCCGATCGTCGAGAGGCGGGCTTCGCGCGATTCGGCCGCGTCGACCGCTTCGTTCGCACCGTGGTCCGGTCGCTCGACGGCGCGCGGCCCGTTCCGACGACGATCACGTGCGCGCTCGACGAAGAGAACTACGCCGACAACGCAGCCCTCGCCCACGCGCTCGCTGCGCAGGGCTATCCGATCGACTTCCACGCCGCGCGCGGGAAACATGACTGGCCGACGTGGCGCCGAGCCGCCGAGGCGCACCTGCCCGCGCTCCTGCAGAGGGTCTGGCGATGAGGCATCTCGTGGGGCTCATCCTCGGCACCGAGGAGGATTGGCCGGTCGCGTTCGAGCAGGTCGCCGCCCGGGTCGGCTCGTTCGAATGGCGCGGGTCGACGCACGAGCTCGCGGTCGAGCGCGTGCTGAACGAGCCGTTCGACCTCCGGTATCGGCCTCGCTACGCGCTCGTCGTCGACCGGGTCGGCTGGTGGTACCTGCTCCCGCGCGAGTGGTTGAAGAAGGTGGCGCTGATGGACGACGTCTACCTCCTCAACAACCCGTTCACGTTCCAAGCGATGGAGAAGCACTCTGCGTACTGCGCGATGATGCGACTCGGCCTGAACGTGCCCGACACGTGGTTGATCCCTCACAAGGAGCCACCCTGGAACGAGCGCTTCCCGAGCACGGCGGGCGGGTCAACCTCGCGTTCGACCTCGATGAGATCGGTAGACGCGTCGGCTATCCGCTCTATCTGAAGCCGTTCGACGGCGGCCAATGGCGCGGCGTCTCGCGTGCGGGCGGGCCCGAGGAGCTGCGTCGCGGCTACGACGAGTCCGGCGAGCAGCTGATGCACCTCCAGGCGGCAGTCGACGGGTTCGACGTCTTCGCGCGCAGCCTCACGATCGGCGCCGAGACCAAGGTCATGTGGTTCGAGCCCCACCGTCCGCTGCACGACCGGTACCAGGTCCGGCACGACTTCCTGCCACGAGAGCTCGGCTTCGAGGTCGAGACGATCTCGAAGCTCGTCAACGCGTTCTTCCGGTGGGAGTTCAACTCGTGCGAGTCGCTCGTCTGCGGCGGCGAGGTGTTCCCCATCGACTACGCAAACGCGTCGCCGGACGTCGCGCTAACGAGCCTGCACTACTACTTCCCTTGGGCGATCACGGCGCTCGTCCGGTGGTGCGCGTTCTGCCTCGCGAATGGAAGGCGGATGCGGATCGACGTCGATGCGAGGCCGTGGTTCGAGATCGGCGACCGCGAGGACAGCACATACGACGAGAAGCTGCACGCGTATCGCGGGCTCGCCGACGAGTACTTCGAGGCTGACGCGTACGCCGAGTTCTGCGCCGGCCCGCTGCGCCACCTCGACGACGCGGCCCACGAATGGTTCTCGAGCGTGGACTTCGACCGCGTGCTGGTCGACACCGTGCGCGCGACGTTCCCCGCCCGCGAGCACGAGCAGTTCGTCGCGCACTACCGCGGGCTGCTCGCCGCCTGGGCGGCGGACGCCGTGCGCGCTCAGTCGCCTAGAACTCAGTCCGCAGAGCGCCGGCCTTAGGCGGCCCCTGCCGCGTCGAACGCGGCCCTGATCGCACGCTTCGCCCCGACCGTCGCGAGGTGCACGCGGTACGCGGCCGACGCGTACGTGTCGCCGAAGGCGCCTGAGAGCGCCTCGGGCACCTTGTCCGCCGCCGCTGCGATCGCGGCCTCGTCGACCGGCGCGATCCCGATCATCACCTGCTCCGCAGCGGATGCGTGCTCCGGCGCGCCCGTGACGCCCCCCACAACGAGCCGAGCGGCTGTGCATCTCGCGGCCTCCACCTTCAGGAGCGCGGCCACTCCGGCGACGGCATAGCCGGACGCGGGATGGCGGTGCTTCACGTATGCCGCGCCGGCGCCCGCGCCCACCGTCGGGACGAGCACGTGCGTCAGCAGCTCGCCCTGTTGCAGCGCCGTCGTGAACACGCCGGTGAAGAAGTCGTCCACCGGTATCTGGCGCTCTCCGCCCGCGCCGGTGGCGACGATCGTCGCGCCGAGCGCCTTTACCACGGTCGGGTAGTCGGCGGCGGGATCGGCGTGCGCGAGGCTGCCGCCGATCGTGCCGCGGTTCCGCACCTGGCGGTCCCCGATCCGCTCGGCGGTCGTGGCGAGCACGCGGCACCTCGAGCGCACGAGGTCTGACGCTGCCACGGTTGCGTGCGTCGCGAGCGCGCCGATGCGGATCGCGTCGCCGTCGTCCTCGATCCCGTCGAGCCCGCCGATGCGGCCGATGTCGACGATCGTCTCGGGCTCGGCGAGCCGTAGCTTCATCATCGGGAGCAGCGAATGACCGCCCGCAAGCGGGCGCGAGTCGCCGTTCGACAGCAGCCCGACGGCCTCGTCGACGCTCGTCGGGCGGTAGTACGTGAACTCCGCTGGACGCTGTGTGTACATGGCGGCTCCTCTCAGCTCCTCGACTGCTGCATCGCCTGCCAGACGCGCTCCGGCGTCAGCGGCATGTCGACGTGCCGGATTCCGAGCGGCGCGAGCGCATCCATCACCGCGTTCACGACCGCGGGCGTCGATGCGATCGTCCCGGTCTCGCCTGCGCCTTTCACGCCGAGCGGATTCACGTCCGTCGGCGTCTCCGTCCGGTCGATCTCGATCCGCGGCATGAAGTCGGCCTTCGGCATCGGATACTCCATCAGGGTGCTCGTGAGGAGCTGCCCGTCTTCGTCGTAGACGGCGCCCTCCGAGAGCGCCTGGGCGACGCCTTGAACGATGCCGCCCTGCACCTGACCGTCCACGATCATCGGGTTGATCACCTTCCCGACGTCGTCGACGGCGACGTAGCGCTGCAGCTCGACCTCGCCGGTGTCCGGGTCCACCTCGACGACCGCGACGTGCGTGCCGAACGGGAACGTGCAGTTCGGCGGGTCGTAGTAGTACGTGTCGTCGAGGAACGGTTCCTCGCCCGGCGGCAGATCGTACGCGAGCGCCGCGGCGGCCGCGATCTCCTGGATCGTCTTCTCCGTCGCCGGTGAGCCCTTCACGTACGCCCGCCCGCCCTCGAGCTCGATGTCGTCGACGTCGACCTCGAGCATGTGCGCGGCGATGCGGCGAGCCTTCGCCTTGATCCGCTGCAGCGAGTGGTAGACGGCGACGGCGCCGACGGCCGCGCTGCGGCTGGCGTACGTGCCGTAGCCGAACGGCGTGCCGAGCGTGTCTCCGAGCTCCACGGTGACGTCCTCGACCGGCACGCCGAGCTCGGACGCGACAACCTGCGTGACGGTCGTCTCGTGCCCCTGCCCGTGCGATTGGGTACCCGTGGTGACGACGACCTTGCCGGTGAGGTGGACGCGCACGTTCGCGCTCTCCCACATCGACGCGCCCCACCCCTGGCCCGCGGTGCCGATCCAGGCCGACGGAGCGGCTCCGCAGATCTCGACGTACGTCGAGAAGCCGATGCCGAGAAGACGCCCCTCCGAGCGTGCCTTCGCCTGCTCCGCGCGGAAGTCGTCGTAGCCGACGAGCTCGAGGGCTCGCGCCAGCGCCTTCTCGTAGTCGCCGGTGTCGTAGGAGAGACCGGCGAGGATGCCGGGGTCGTAGGGGAACGCGTCCGGCGGGATGAAGTTCTTGCGCCGGACCTCGACCGGATCGAGCTCGAGCTCCCGGGCGACGAGGTCGACCACGCGCTCGACCACGTACGTCGCTTCGGGGCGGCCGGCGCCGCGATAGGCGTCGACCATGCCGGTGTTCGTGTAGACGCCGAGCACCTGGCAGTGGATGTTCGGGATGCGGTACGAGCCGGAGAGCATGCGCCCGTACAGCGTCGTCGGAATGCCCGGCGCGATCGTGGACAGGATCCCTCCCAGATTGGCGTACGTCTTCGCGTCGAGCGCCGTGATCGTCCCGTCGCGGTTCGCACCGACCTTGACGTACGTGACGTGATCGCGGCCGTGCGTGGTCGCGACGTAGTTCTCGCTACGGCTCTCGATCCACTTCACGGGCCGCCCGGTCTTCTCGGCGAGCGCGGCCATGAGCACGTACTCCGGATAGAGGAAGATCTTCGTCCCGAAGGCTCCGCCCACGCGAGGCGTGATGCAGCGGATCTTCGTCTCGGGGATGCCGAACACGAAGGCCGTCATCAGCAGCCGCATGATGTGCGGGCACTGAGACGTCATCCAGACCGTGTACTGGCCGGTCGCGTGGTCGTACGTCGCAGCCGCACCGCGTACGTCCATCGGCGTCGGCAGCAGCCGCTGGTTGACGAGACGCTGCTCGACCACGACGTCCGCTTCGGCCAACGCCCTCTGGGTCGCCTCGTCGTCGCCGCAGTGCCAGTCCATGACGATGTTGTGCTCCGCCGCCTCGTGCAGCTGGGGCGCTCCTTCCGCAACGGCCTGCTCCACGTCGACGACGACCTCGAGCGGCTCCCAGTCCACCTCGAGCAGCCTCAACGCGTCGTCGGCAGCGGCTCGTGTGTCTGCGACGACCGCGGCCACGCCTGCACCGGTGAAGGTCACGCGGTCGATCTCGAGCGCGCGCGGCGTCGCGACGAAGTTCTCCGCGCCCGTCGCCTGCCACGCACATGGGAGCGGGTTGAGGTGCTCGAAGTCCTTGCCGGTGTAGACGCCGACGACGCCGGGATGCGCGGCCGCCTTCGTCGTGTCGATGCTCCTGATCCGGGCGTGCGCGTACGGCGAGCGGAAGATCGCGACATACGCCATGCCCGCGAGCTTCAGGTCGTCGATGTACTTCGCCGCTCCGGTGATCATGCCGGGGTCCTCGACGCGCTTCATGCGCGTGCCGATGACGCTCGTCGTCTGTTCCGCGACCTGGGTCGTCATCGCGTCACCTCGGCCGGTCGGGTGGCTGCCTCGTGGATCGCGTCGACGATGTGCTGGTAGCCGGTGCAGCGGCACAGGTTGCCTTCGAGCCCTCGCCGAATCTCGGGGTCGGTGAGCCGGTCGCCGTTCGAGCCGAGAAGCTCGACGCCGGTCATGATCATCCCCGGCGTGCAGAAGCCGCACTGCAAGCCGTGGCGCTCCCAGAAGGCCTCCTGCAGACGGTGCAGCTCACCGTCCGCCGCCAGCCCCTCGATCGTCGTCACCTCCGCGCCGTCGGCCTGCACGGCGAGCACGGTGCACGACTTCACTGCCTTGCCGTCCAGATGGATCGTGCATGCGCCGCACACGGACGTGTCACAGGCGATCTTCGTGCCCGTGAGGTCGAGGTCGTCGCGGAGGAAGTCGACGAGCAGCGTCCGCGGCTCGACCTCCCTCTCGTGCCGGACGCCGTTGACGGTGAGCGCAATCGGTATCAAGCCGTCCCCCTTTCAGACGAGTGGGCACCTCGAGGCTGCCGGTCGGCGCGCGGCCCTCGCGATCGCGACGGTCGCGCCACGGATCGGGTCGAATTCGAACCTCGCGGGATGCACGGACAACCGCCTCCTCTTCCCGCCGATCGATGCCGTCCTGCCAGGCGAGAATACGCCCTGCACGCCCGCGCCGCGGTGCCGCACCGTCCTATCTCGTCTCTTCGTCCTCGCTAGGAAGAGCTCTCGGAATCGGGCCGTAGTCGCCGCTCCAGCTCGATGGCCTCGACAGCTTTAGCGACGGGGAGCAGCTTGACGTAGTCCTCGGTGCCGAGAATGCGGCTCACCGCCTTGAACGTGACGTAGTCGTCGAGGCTTTCCACGATGGCATACGCGTGCTCTCTGCCGACATCGAAGTAGAGCTCGAGCAGCTCTGCGCCGGCGCGCTCCACGACCCCGCTCACGAAGTCTCTCAGACCCTCAGGGTCGTCGTGAAAACGCTCGAGCTCCGGCGGCGTCGCAGTGCGCAGTCTCAGAAGACCTACGGGCATCGCGCCTCCTCGTTTCGGACGTGAAGAGCCTCGAATGATCTCCTATCGTCGTCCGGCGAGCAAGAGTGGCGCGGTCACGCCCGTGCTGCGAGCTGCGCTTCACCCGCACGGATGTACCGTGTCGCGCCGACCGAGTGGTAGAACGAAAGCGCCTTCTCGACCTGAGCCTCTGCATCGGTCGTGCGTCCTTCGACAGCCGATCTCGCGCCGGCGCGGAGCTGCGCGTACGCCGCGTCAGGAAGCGAGCCCATCGCGGCGTAGATCTCGGAGGCGCCTTCGTAGTCACCGTCGACGAATGCGAGGGCAGCAGCGAGCCACGGACTGCGACTCGACCTCCCCTCCTCGAGAGCGCGGAGTGGGCCGACGTCACCGAGCGCGTCCAACGCGGCCACAGCCCCGACGCCGCCCCAGGTGAGGACGACATCTTCGACGCCACCCCAGCCGGCGACAACCTCCCGAGCCAGGTCTCGGGCGGCGTCCGGGTCGCCCGCCGAGAGCAAGACGAAGGCGCGGACGGCGAGTGTCGGGCAGAGGTTCTGCGCGTCCTTCACCTGTCGCGCGCGCACGACAGATCTCGTGGTGTCCGCGAGCGCGCCCTCGAGGTCGCCGCGTGCCAGACGTACGAGCGCACGCACGTTCCGATTCTGGTTTTCCTCGTAGTGCGGCGATCCGGCCTCGGTCTCGGTGAGGAATTCCTCTGCACAGACGAGGGCGTCGTCCCAGCGGCCGCTCCAGTACGCATATTGGACACTGTGGGCGCGGAGAAAGCGGTGCCAGCCGTCGACTCCCAGACGCTCGGCTTCGCGGAGGCCTTCGGACTGAACGGAGAAGCTGCGCGAGAGATCACCGGACATCGCGGTCAAGACCGAGAGGTTCAGATAGGCGCGCACGCTCTCCGGAGAGTTGATCCGGCGGGCGAGCGTGAGGCTGCGCTCGACGTCCTCGAGCCCTGCCAGCTCGTTCTGTTCCACCCGGGCCGTGCCGACCGTGTTGAGGGCGTGGACACGGATCTCGTCCAGGTCCAGCGAGGATGCGATCTCGAACGCCTGCCGGCCGAGCGCGATCGCTGCATGGAGGCTCGCCCGCAGCAGCTCGAGACGAGCCGCTCGGCTGAAGACGAATGCCTTCGCCGCCGAGGCCGGCCCGGGCTCGATGAGCTCCACCGCGCGCTCGAGATGGTCGGATGCCCGGTCGTGATCGCCGGCGTACGAGGCGAGCTCGGCAAGCATGATCTCGGCCTCGGCAGCCTCTGCATCGTTTCCCGCCGCGAGCAGCCCGTCGCGTGCAGCGGCGAACGCTTCGGCGCCCGCGCCCTCCCCTCGATACAGGGCTCGCCCGTAACGGAGCTCGAGTCGCGGCCTTTCCGGATCGTCGGTGGGCCACAGCTCGAGCGCCTTCCTGTAGAGACGACCGGCGGTGGCGAACGCGTTCAGCGCGAACGCCCGGTCGCCGGCTCCACGTAGCGCGAAGCGCGCGCGCTCTGCAAGCGCCGCGTCGGGGGAAAGCTTCAGCGCAGAGAGGTAGTGGTGCGCGACCATCTCCACGTGATCGTCCGGCCTGCCGAGCGACTCGATCCACTCGCCGGTGATCCGGTGCTTCTCGGCGCGGTCGGCCCGTGGAATCTGGCCATAGGCGACGTCGCGTACGAGGGCGTGCCCGAATGCCCATTCGGTGTCGCCCGCGAGCGACGAGACCCGCGAGCGCCGGACGAGCTCCCTGTGCTCGAGCACCCTGAGACGCTCGTCGACCGACCACCGGTCACGCCCGGCAACGGCGGTGACGCTGCCGGTCCAGAAGACCTTGCCGATCACGGCCGCCGCATGAAGCAGCTCCTTGTCGGCCGTCGCGAGGGCGTCGAGTCGTGCCGCGATCAGCCCCTGCAGCGTGACAGGTTGGAGTCCCTCGACCCGGCCCCGCTCGAGGAAGAGCCGCGTGTACTGCTCGGCGTAGAGGGGATTCCCTCCGGCTCGCTCGAGGAGTGCCGCCTGAGTCTCGGCCAACAGGATTGCGTTTCCGAGCAGCGCCGACACGATCTGCTCGACGTCCTCATCGCTAAGCGCAGACAGCCTGAGCAGCGAGCTCGCCTGTCGGTTCGCACCCCAGCCAGGTCGACTCTCGAGCAACTCGGGCCGCGCCGTGCAGACGAGAAGCAACGGCACATCGCTCGCCCACTCGAGCACGTGGTCGATGAAGTCGAGCAAGTCGTCGTCGGCCCAGTGCAAGTCCTCGAAGACGAGCACGAGCGGGCGCACCTCGGCCAGCGCCTGAAGGAAACGCCGCCAGGCGAAGAAGGCCTCCGACCGCCGGTCATGCCAGGAGCCACTCTCGCTCGCGAGCCCGACAAGCGTGCGGAGGTGTCCTCTCACCCACTCCGCCTCGCGGTCGTCGCGAAGCGCCTCGCGCACAGCCCGCTCGAGCTTCTCGGCCGTCGTCGTCGCCGGCTCCCCCTCCAGGATTCCGGCGTATGCCTTCACGATCTCGCCGAGCGCCCAGAACGTCACGCCCGTGCCGTACGGGACGCAGTGACCCTCGAGCCAGGTGGCCTGGGCGGCCTGCGTCCGAAACTCGTGGACGAGCCTCGACTTGCCCTGGCCGGGACCCGCCATCAGCGTCGCGAGCCGCGCCGAATGCGAGTCCCGAACGTCGGACAGCGCCGCCTCGAGCGACTCCAACTCACGGTGCCGACCGACGAATGGAGTTCGGTGCGTTCGCGCGCCGGGGGTCTCGCTCCGAACCGCCACGGCCTCCCAAACGGGCACCGGTCTCGCCTTTCCCTTCGCCACGACGGGTTCGGCCTCGCGGTACGCGATCACGTGCCGGGTCGCCCGGTACGTCTCCTCGCCGACGATGACCCCGTTCACGGGAGCGGCTGTCTGCAGCCGTGCGGCCGTGTTGACCACATCGCCTGCGGCCATCGTCTCTCCCGCGGACGCGTCGGCGGCGATGCTGACGAGCGCCTCTCCGGTGTTCGCCGCAATTCGCACCTGGAGCTCTTCGTCCAGGCCTCTGACCCAGTCGCGGATCGCCAGTGCCGCCCGAACGGCGCGCTCGGGATCGCCCTCTCGCGAGACCGGAGCGCCGAAGAGCGCCATCACCGCGTCCCCGATGAACTTCTCCACGGTCCCGCCGAACCGCTCGAGCTCGGCGCGAAGCCGCGCGTGGTAAGGAACGAGCAACGCCTGAACGTCTTCGGGATCCATCCCGTCGGCACGAGACGTGAAGCCGACGAGATCGGCAAACACGACGGTGACGACCTTGCGCTCGTCGCGTTGCGCCTGCGCCGAAGGAAGCGGCGTTGCGCAGGCAAAGCAGAAACGGGCGATTTCCGGGTTTTCCTGCCCACAGCTCGGGCAGCTAGGCATGCCCGACAGCCTAGGCGCATCGTCTTCGCGGTACCAGAGGGCCGAGAGATGGGAAAGCCCCGTTTCCGGGGCCTTCTCCGATGGAGCTAGGCGGGCTCGAACCGCCGACCTCCTGATTGCGAACCAGGCGCTCTCCCAGCTGAGCTATAGCCCCGGGACGCCTCCAGTTTAGCCGCTCTGGAGCCGGCCTTCCCGGATCCGCTTCTCCATCTCCTTCGACTCCTCGCGGTACCACGAGCCGTCGTCGAGCTCGATCGCCGGGTAACGCTTCTGCCCGGTGCCGTCGATGACGGCCTTCCGCTCGTCCTTCGCGCGCGGGCCGGGCACGCGCTCGTACTCGATGCCCATGTCCATGAGCGCCTTCTCCACGCGCCAGCAGGGATGCGCCTTGATCTTCACCCACTGGCCCGTGCACCGATGGAGCTTGATCGCCATGCGCCTACGATACGCGGGGTGCGGGCTGTGGTCGTAGACGCAGAGGGCCGGCCGCGGCTCGCCGATCTGCCGGACCCCGAGCCGTCCTTCGAGGTGCTCGCATGCGGCCTCTGCGGCTCGGACGTCGAGAAGCTGAGCCCGGCGCATGCGGGTTCGGTGCTTGGGCACGAGGTGGTCGTCCGCGACGGCGAACGTCGGCTCGCGCTCGTACACCATCGTCCGTGCGGGACGTGCGGGCGCTGCCGCGCCGGGCACGAGTCGACGTGCGTCGAGTTCGCCGCGCCGACGATCGTCCCCGGCGGGCTCGCCGAGCGGGTCGCGGTCGCGGAAGGCGTGGAGGTCGACGGTTCGCTCGACGACGCGCAGGCGGCGATGGTCGAGCCGCTCGCCTGTGTGCTCCGCGGCGCGGAGCGCGTGCCGCGCGGCCGGGTGCTCGTCGTCGGCAACGGCTTCGTCGGCAGGCTCTTCGCCGCCGTGCTCGAGCGGCGCGGCGACGAGGTCTTCGCCGTCGACGCCGATCCGGCTCGCGCCGGCCGGGCGCCCGATGGTCCTATCGACGCCGCGGTCGTCTGCGCGGCCGGGGCCGGCTCCGACGCCCTCGCGGCGGTCGCGCCCGGCGGGACCGTGCTCGTCTTCGCCGCCGCGGGTGCACTTTCCGGAGACGACATGTACCGGCGCGAGCTCACGGTCGTCGGATCGCGCTCGGCGACACCGGAGTCGATGCAGCGGGCGGCGGCGCTTCTGCCCGCGCTGGACGTCCCGGAGCCGCTCGTGCTCCCGCTCGAGCGCTTCGGCGAGGGCCTCCGGCGCTTCCTCGACCGGGAGGCGTTGAAGGTCGTCTTCACGCCGTGAGAGCGGCGCGATTCCACGGGCCCGGCGACCTGCGTGTGGAGGAGGTGCCGGATCCGAAGCCGGGCCGCGAGGATCTCCTCGTCCAGATCCAGCTCGCCCTGACGGACGGCACCGACCTGAAGGCGTTCCGTCGCGGGCACCCGCTGCTGATGTCTCAGCTGCCGTCGCCGTTCGGCCACGAGTTCTGCGGCTTCGACGTCGCGACGGGCAAGCGCGTCGTCGCCGCGAACTCCGCGCCGTGCGGAACGTGTCCGCAGTGCACGCGGAACCGCGAGCCCCTCTGTGAGAACCTGCTGCCACTGCTGAACGGCGCGTACGCGGAGCTCCTCGTCGTGCCGGAGCGGATAGCGCGCGCGAATCTCCACCCCGTGCCGCGCACGGTCGCCTCGGAGGTGGCGGCGCTCGTCGAGCCGCTCGCGTGCGCGCTGCACGCGGTCGAGGGCATCGAGGCGGGGCAGACCGTGGCCGTGCTCGGCCCCGGGCCGATGGGCATGCTCCTCTCCGCTTGTCTGAGGGACGCGGGCGCGGAGGTGATCGTGGCCGGTGGAAGCGCCGAGCGGCGCACGCTCGCGGCCGAGTTCGGCGGCGTTCCGGGTGACGCCCGCGACGCGGACGTGGTCATCGAGGCGACCGGCAACCCGAAAGGCTGGCGCGACGCGGTCCAGGCGGTGCGGCGCGGCGGAGCCGTCGTCTTCTTCGGCGGCATCCAGGGCGAGGTCGAGCTCGATGCGCAGCGCCTCCACTACGACGAGCTGACCGTTCGCGGCGCCTTCCACCACACGCCGCGCACGGTTCGCGCGGCACTGGCATTCCTGGCGAGCGGCGCGTATCCGTGGGAGCGGCTCTTGACGCACGAGATCGCGCTGGAGCAGCTGCCCGGCTTCTTCGCCGCGCCGCCCGACGGCTACCTGAAGGCGATCGTCAGGCCGTGAAGAGCGTCAGGTCGGGCTCGCGCTCGCCGCGAAGGAGCGCGAGGTCGACCTCGACGCAGCGGATGTCGCGCGACTCCGCGAGCGTCACCGCCTGCGGCTTCAGCCGCTGCGCGGCGAGGATGCCGCGGCACCCGCTCTTCGCGGAGTCCTCGCGGATGAAGCCGAGGTAGCGGGTCAACTGCTCGACCGCTTCGATCGTCGCCACGCGCTTGATCTCGACCGCAACCCACTCGCCGTCCTCGTCTCGGCACATGAGGTCGGCCGGCCCGATCTCTGTCTGCCATTCGCGCTTCACGAGCGTCAGCTCCTCCCCGAGCGCCTCGGGGGCCGCCGCGAGCTCGAGCTGGAGGTCGCGCTCCACGCCGTCCTTCTGAAGCGCCGCCGACTCGCCCATGTCGTGGCTCACGTCGCTCAGGATCTCGGCCAGCCGGATCTCGAGCACGTCGTCCGTCTTCGGCTTGCGCACGACGAGCGTGTCGCCGTCCTGCTCGATGTACGTCGCACCCGACATCCAGTTGAGCGGCTTGTACCCGCCGGCGTCGTCGTGCACGAGCACGGAGCCGTCGGCCTTGAGGATGAGCAGCCGCACCGCCTCAGGCAGGACGGCGTTCAGGCGGCCGGTGTACCGGACCTCGCAGCGGGCGACGAGCAGGCGCACGCCGCGCAACCTACTGTCCCTTTCGGACGGGTTAGCCGCGCTCGACGCGGGAGCCGCCGACGATCGCGTCGTCACCGTCGTCGAAGCGCACCCACGCCTTGCCCTTGCCGTCGTAGTCGGGTGACCAGACGACGAGCGTCGCGTCCCGTCCGTCGACGCGGACGCGCTCGCCGCCTTCGGGGGCCGCGCCGCTCCAGACCTGCACGAACGGGTTCGCGGCGCGTTCACGGCCGATCGTCGTCTCGTCCGTGTGACCGGGCAGCACCCTCGTCTCGTCGGGCAGGGCCATGAACACGTCCATCACCGAGGCGCGCACCTGCGCGAGATCGCCGCCGCCGACCGCGTCCTTGAAGAGGGTGTCGCCGGTGAAGACGACGTCGTCGACGAGGAACGCGACCATGTCGTCGGAGTGCCCGGGAGTCGCGACGCCGCGCACGCGGAGGCCGCCCCACTCCCACTCGCCCGGCTCGGCGACGACGTCGATGCCGAAGCGGGAGCGCAGCTCTTCCTCGTGCACGACGTGGTCGTGGTGCGAATGCGTCCGGAGGACGGCCGCCGGGGTCGCGCCCCAGCCCTCGAGCGCGACGACGAGCGGGGCTACATCGGCACCCGAGTCGACGAAAAGCGCCGTCCCGCCCTCGCGGTCGGCGACCACGAAGGCGTTCGAGAGCCAGCCGGGATGCATGCTCCGCACGATCAGCACACCGCTACGCTAACGAGAACACTGAAGAGGAGGACGCGATGGCCGGCCTGTGGGAGCGCTTCACATTGATTTTCAAGTCGAAGGCCTCGCGCGCGCTGGACCGCGCCGAGAACCCGACCGAGACGCTGGACTACTCGTACGAGCAGATGCTCCAGCAGCTCCAGAACGTGAAGCGCGGCGTTGCCGACGTCGTGACGGCCAAGAAGCGCCTCGAGCTCCAGACCCAGTCGATCGAGCAGAACGTCGTCAAGCTCGAGACGCAGGCACGCCAGGCGGTCGGAGCGAACCGCGAGGACCTCGCCCGGCAGGCGCTCGAGCGCAAGGCGGCAGCCCAGCAGCAGCTGCAGGGCCTCGACGCGCAGGTGCAGCAGCTCTCGAACCAGCAGGAGCAGCTCGTCGCCTCGCAGCAGCAGCTCCAGGCGCGGATCGAGTCGTTCCGCTCGGAGAAGGAAGTGATCAAGGCCCAGTACTCGGCCGCGCAGGCGCAGGTGAAGATCGGGGAGGCCGCCACCGGCATCGGCCGTGGCATGGAGGACACCGGCGCCGCGATCCAGCGGGCCCGCGACAAGACCGACGAGCTGCAGGCGCGCGCCTCGGCGATCGAGGAGCTCACCGCGGCCGGCTCGCTCGAGGACATCGGCGACAACCGGACGCAGCTCGACCGCGAGCTCGCGCAGATCTCGGCGTCGAGCCAGGTCGACGACGAACTCGCGAAGCTGAGGGCCGAGGTGGGAAGCGGCGAGCCGCAGAAGGAGATCGAGGAGGGCTCGGCGCCTCCGCCCGCGTCGTCCTAGCTGTGGGCCTGACAGACGTTCTCTTCGGACGCAAGAAGCTGAAGGGGCCGGCGGGCGACCGGCTCTTCGCGCTCTCGACCGCCGCCGTCACGCTCGACGTGTCGTGCGGTCTGAAGCCGGCCGGCGTCGGCGCCGTCGTCTTCAAGCCCCTCTCGGCGGGAGAGTTCGCGCAGGCCGAAAAGGACGTCGAGGAGCTCATGCAGGGCGTCGCTTCCTCCTCGGGCTCGACGCTCGAGCGCAAGAGCGACTCGTTCGGCTTCCAATGGATCGCGGTTCGCGACCCCGATCTCGAGGACGAGGTGACGGCCGTCTACGCGATCGCGAAGGAGCTCACCGATCGCGGCTTCGGGGGCCAGCTGCTCGCCGCGGCGTTCCGCTTCGAGGGCGGCGACCACCCCGTGTACTGGATCTACGGCTTCAAGACCGGCACGTTCTGGCCGTTCGTCCCGAC
>DASSGL010000260.1:0-5061 GCA_035693525.1 Gaiellaceae bacterium
CGAAGAACACCTGCATGAGGAAGACCTTCTCCTCGAGCGTGTCTGCTTCGAGGAACATGTGGCCGAGCTTGTCGAGGTGCGGATCGCGCTCGCCTTCGCCTCCGAGCATGCCGATAAGCTTCAGCCATGCCTCGGTGTGCCGCGACTCGTCCTGCACCATCGTCGAGTAGTAGAGCTTCGCCTCCGCGTCCGGTGCGGCGTTCAGGAGCTGTGCAGCCATCTCGCACGCCAGCACGTCCGCCTGCAGCTGCTGCATGACGACCGAGCGCCAGATGTCGCGGCGCCGCGCCTGCCGCTGCGGCGATCCCCTCCCCTCCGGAATCGGAGCGATCTCGCCCCACGGCACGTCCTTGACCTGCCACTCCTGATGCTTGGCGAGCTCGTAGAAGCGGAGTACGCCCGAAAACCGGCTGCGATCCGCGCCGGCGACGTCCTCGACAGCAGGCTCGGCGCTCAAGACTCGGGACCTTACCGTGAAGGCTTGATAGGAATCGCCGGATGATCGCGCTCGTGTTCAGCTACGACGTGCGTGACGCGGACGTCTTCGAGCGCGCGTACGGCGCCGAGGGAGAGTGGGCCCAGTTCTTCCGGCAGGGCACGGGCTACATCGGCACCGAGCTCCTTCGCGACGTCGAGACGCCGGGCCGCTACCTCGTCATCGACCGCTGGGAGTCGGCGGAGGCGTACAACGCCTTCACGTCCGAGCACCGCGAGGAATACATGCGACGCGTCGACGACACGCGCTTCTACTACGAGCACGAACTCCGCTTCGGCACCTTCGAGAACGTCTGGCAGTCCGAGAGCGAGTGCGGCTAGAGAAGCTCGCCCAGCGCGTCGAGCAGGCGATCGTCCGCCTCCGGGCGGTGCACGGTGATGCGGATCGCGCCGGGCGAGGGACGAACGGCCATCCCACGTGCAAGGAGGGACTCGTAGAGCTCGTCGGCCTGCCGGTGCGGCACGAGCACGAAGTTCGTCGAGGACGGCAGCGGCTCGAGGCCGAGGCCGCGTAGCCCGTCGGCGAGCCGCTCCCGCTCGACGAGCGTCGCCGAGACGTCGGGCGGCCCCGCCTCGAGACCCGCGAGCGCGAGCGCCGCCGAGATGGTCGAGACCGGCGCCGGCTGCTGGCGCTCGTTCAGCTCCGCAGCCGTCGGCACGTCGGCGAGCGCATACCCAACCCGGGCCGACGCGAGCCCGAACGCCTTCGAGAACGTGCGGACGACGATCACGTCGTCTCCGAGCAGCGGCACCGCCGTCTCGCCGCCGTACTCGAAATAGGCCTCGTCGACGACGAGCGGGCGCGCGTCGGGCAGCTCGACCATGGCGCCGGTCGGGTTGTGCGGCCGGCACACGAACGTGAGCACCGGATCCTCGTCACCTACGTCGGCGCCGGTCACCCAGGCGGCCACCCGATAGAGCGGATAGGAGGGCTCGTACGCGATGGCGATCCGATCGCCCGGTCCCGCGTGCGCACGCGCGCAGAGCATCAGGAGATCGTCGGCGCCTGCGCCGAGGACGACGTTCTCCGGCTCGACGCCGTTGTAGCCGGCGATCGCCCGCAGCAGCTCCGGAAAGCCGCCGTGGCGATACGACTGCACGCGCTCGAGAGCCGCCGCGATCGTCTCCGGCCTCGCGGTCGGCGGCGGATCGGGCGCCGTGTTGCCGTCGAACCGCAGGACCTGCTCGGGCAAAAGCCCTGCCCGCGTCGCGATCTCCGCCGTCGAGAGCGCCCACCCGTACGGGCGGAACTGCGGCGAGAGCGGCTTCACCGGCCGATCCTACTCGGGCGCCCGGCTGCGCAATGCGCAGCAAATCGACCCGGTTTGCCTCGCATTGCGCAAGCAGTGATACTTCCGCCCGATGCGGGTCGAGGACAGGCTCTCCAGCGAGCACGTGCAGCAGGCGCGTGCCCGGTTCGTCCCACGCGGCATCGCCGGCACCGACCTCGTCGTCACCCGCGCCTGGGGGGCCCGCATCTGGGACGCCGAGGGCCGCGAGTACCTCGACTTCGCCGGCGGCATCGCCTGCCAGAACCTCGGCCACGGCAATGCCGCGGTCGTCCGGGCGATCCACGAGCAGGTCGACCGCTACCTGCACCAATGTTTCATGGTCGGCGCGTACGAGGGGTACGTCGACGTCGCCGAGCGCCTCGACGAGCTGTGGCCGGGGAAAGCCGCGACGAAGACGATCCTCGTCAACTCGGGCGCAGAGGCGGTCGAGAACGCCGTCAAGATCGCGCGCGCCTCGACGGGCCGCCCCGCCGTCGTCGTCTTCGACCGCGCATTCCACGGGCGGACGAACCTGACGATGGCGATGACCTCGAAGCTCGTCTACAAGCACGGCTTCGGCCCGCTCGCGACCGATGTCTACCGCGCGCCCGCGCCGTACCCGTACCGAGGGGTGACGACGGAGGACGCGCTCCACGGCCTCGAGCTCCTCTTCAAGCAGGACGTCGACCCGAGCGAGGTCGCGTGCATCGTCCTCGAGCCTGTGCAGGGCGAGGGCGGCTTCATCCCGATGACCCCGGAGTTCGTGCACGCGCTGCGCGAGCTTTGCGACCGGCACGGGATCCTCTACGTCGACGACGAGATCCAGGCCGGCTGCGCACGGACGGGGACGATCTGGGCGATCGAGCGGTTCGGCATCGAGCCGGATCTGCTCGTCTCGGGCAAGACGCTCGGCGGCGGCCTGCCCCTGGCGGCCGTCACGGGACGGGCCGAGGTGATGGACGCGCCGCAGCCCGGCGGCCTCGGCGGCACGTTCGGCGGCAACCCGGTCGCGTGCGCGGCCGCGCTCGCCGTGCTCGACGAGCTCTCGGCGCCCGGCTTCCGCGAGCGCGCCGAGCAGATCGCCGAGCTGCTCCACACGCGGCTCGCCGAGATCGCCGCGCGGCACGCGATCGTCGGCGAGCTGCGCGGCCTCGGCGCGATGCTCGCGCTCGAGCTGGCAGAGCCGAACGGCGACGCCGCGAAGGCCGTGACGACATCTGCCCGCGAGAGAGGGCTCGTGCTCCTCTCCTGCGGCCTGTACGGGAACGTGATCAGGCTCCTGCCGCCGCTCTCGGCGACCGACGAGGAGCTGGAACGCGGCCTCTCGATTCTGGAGGAGGCGCTTGGCGACGCAGGCTCCGGCTAGGCAGGCAGCGGACGCGGCGCCCCAGGCCGTCGCCGCCGCAGTCCGCCTGACCGGTATCCGCCGCACGTTCGGCGAGGTGGTTGCGATCGAGAGGCTCGATCTCGAGATCGCGGCAGGTGAGTTCTTCACGCTCCTCGGCCCGTCGGGATCCGGGAAGACGACGACGCTGCGCGTGATCGCCGGCTTCGAGCAGCCGGACGAGGGCCGTGTCGAGCTCGCAGGGGCCGACGTGACCCGCGTGCCGCCGTCGGAGCGCGACGTCAACACGGTCTTCCAGGACTACGCGCTCTTCCCGCACATGTCGGTGCAGGAGAACGTCGAATACGGGCTGCGCGTGAAGGGCGTCTCGCGCCGGGCGAGACGCCTGAAGGCGAAGGAGGTGCTCGAACGCGTGCGGCTGCCGAACGTCGGCTCGCGCAAGCCCATGCAGCTCTCGGGCGGCCAGCGGCAGCGCGTCGCGCTCGCGCGCGCGATCGTCAACTCGCCCTCCGTGCTCCTCCTCGACGAGCCGCTCGGGGCGCTCGACCTGAAGCTGCGCCAGGAGATGCAGGTGTTCCTGAAGGCGCTCCAGCGAGACCTCGGGATCACGTTCGTCTACGTCACCCACGACCAGGAGGAGGCGCTCACGATGAGCGACCGCCTCGCCGTCTTCAACGAGGGGCGCATCGAGCAGATCGGCTCTCCGGCGGAGGTCTACGAGCATCCGCAGACCGAGTTCGTGGCCGGCTTCGTCGGCATCTCGAACGTGCTCGAGCGCGACGGGCGGCACATCACGATCCGCCCCGAGAAGATCCACATCTCCGAGGACGGGGCCGGGGCGGGCGAGCTCGGCGTGATCCGCGAGGTCGTCTATGTCGGGATGGTCACCCGCTACATCGTCGACCTCGACTCCGGCGGGCAGCTCGTCGTCGTCAAGCAAAACCTCGAGACGTCCTCGCAGCAGGCGCTCGAAGACCAGGGCAAGCGGGTCCGGCTCGACTGGAAGCCGGAGCACACATACGAGATCGGCAAGGAGGGCAAGTGATTCGCATCAAGAGGGCGCACGTACTGCTGGTAGCGCTGGCGGCGGCGCTGTGCGTGCCTGCGGCCGGGGTTGGCTCGACCGACGGGCTTCCCAGCTCGATCGGGAAGGGCGAGGGGCAGTTGAACCTCATCGCGTGGGAGGGCTACACCCAGCCGCAGTGGGTGAAGCCGTTCACGAAGGCGACCGGGTGCAAGGTGAACCCGAAGTACGCCGGCTCGTCGGACGAGATGGTCACGCTCATGCGGAGCGGCGGCGGCTCGCAATACGACATGGTCTCGGCCTCGGGCGACGCAAGCCTGCGGCTCATCTACGGCAAGGACGTCCAGCCGGTGAACGTCAAGCTCATCCCCGGCTGGAAGAGCTTCATCCCGGCGCTGAAGTCCCCGCCGCACAACACGATCGACGGCGTCCACTACGGCGTCTCGCTCCAGTGGGGGCCGAACACGCTCATCTACAACACGAAGAAGGTCAAGCCCGCGCCGACCAGCTGGAGGTCGGTCTACGACCCGAAGTACAAGGGCAAGATCACGGTGCCGGACAACCCGATCCAGATCGCGGACGCGGCGCTCTACCTCTCGAAGGCGCAACCGGCGCTCGGGATCAAGGACCCGTACGAGCTGAAACAGAAGCAGTTCGACGCGGCCGTCTCGCTGCTGAAGAAGCAAAGGCCGCTGATCAAGAAGTACTGGGGGCTGGCCTCCGACGAGATCGACCTGTTCAAGAACGGCGACGCCGTGATCGGCGCGTCGTGGCCGTATCAGACCAACACGCTCATCGCGGACAAGGCGCCCGTGAAGGACCTGATCCCGAAGGAGGGAGCGACCGGCTGGGCCGACACGTGGATGCTCTCGGCGCACGCCAAGCACCCGAACTGCGCGTACATGTGGCTGAAGTGGGTCTCGACC
>DASSGL010000261.1:0-15023 GCA_035693525.1 Gaiellaceae bacterium
CAGCAGGTGCGCCCGTGTCGCCGTATCGAGCTCGAAGGGCCAGGCAATGCGGTCGAGGCCGTCTGCGCCCGGGAGCGGACGCGGACGGCGTGAGAGCCCGCGCACGCCGAGATGGCCGAGCGCGTCGAGAGCGATGGAGCGATACGTCGTCAGCTTGCCGCCGGCCACGCTGACCATGCCGCTCCGGCCGGTGGAGAAGACCGTCTCCCGCTTCGCGGTCGATGTTGCGCCGTCTCCGTCCGGGAGGACGCGAAGGCCGAAGAAGGTGGCGCGCGGCTCGCCGAGACCGTCGACCGCGCCCGCCGCCTCCTCCAGCACCTGCCTGACGTCGTCCTCGGTGACAGCGGCGGCTTCGGGCTCGCCGTCGTGCTCGGTGTCCGTCGTGCCGAGCAGCAGCATCCCCTCCCACGGCACCGCGAAGCTCACGCGCACCTTGTCGTGGGGGATCGTCAGCGCCGCGCCCCAGTCGCGACCGCCGTCGACGACGACGTGGACGCCTTTGCTGAGGCGCATCGACGGCCGCGCCCGCGGATCCTCGAGGCGCCGAACGCGGTCGACCCACGGCCCCGCGGCGCTCACGACCCCCTTCGCCCGCACCGTCACGACGTGCCCTTCGGCGGCCACCTCGACGGGAGCGAGCCCGACTACCTCTGCGTAGTTCAGCACCGTCGCGCCCCGATCGGCGGCCGCGCGCAGGTTCGCGAGGGTCAACCTACCGTCGTTCGTCCATGCGTCCTCATAGAGCGCGCACGAGCGCAGTCCGTCGGGGCGCAGATGCGGCACGAGCCTGTGAGCACGCTCCAGCTTCAGCAGCCCGTTCAGCCTGGCGCGCGCGAGCGTCGAGTAGAGCAGGATCCCGCTCTGCACGAACCAGGGCCGGTACGGCCCGTTGTCGTAGAGCGGAAAGAGGAACGGGAGCCGGCGGACGAGATGCGGGGCGACGACGTTCATCAGCGTCCGTCGCTCACGATGCGCTTCGCGCACGAGGCGGACGTCGCCGAGGCGGAGATAACGAAGCCCCCCGTGAATCAGCTTCGACGACGCGCTCGAGGTCGCGCCGGCGAAGTCTCCCTTGTCGACGAGCGCGACGTCGAGGCCGTGCGCGGACGCTGCCTCCGCGATCCCGGCTCCGACGATGCCGCCGCCGACCACGAGTAGGTCGAACTCGCGCGAGGCGAGGCGCTCGAGGGCGGCTAGACGCTCGTCCACAGGGGGTTCGTCCACGCCTTGCGGCCGGCTTCGTCCGCTACCTCCACGCGCCCATACGATGCGAGCGGCGGCTTCTCGAGCCTGCACGCGGCGATGTGGCCGGCGGGGTCGCGCTCGAGGATCGTCGACGCATTCGGATAGCCGAGCCTGCCGGCGTTCGCGCGGGCGCCGCGGTGGCGCGAGCCGACGAGCGTGACGCTCTTCGCCGGCGAGCAGCGCACGGTGACGAATCCGTCGTCCTGTTCCACATCATGGATCTCCGGACCCGTCGAACCGTAGAAGCGCCCTGCGCGAAGTGCCTCGAGCACAGCCTCCTGCGTGCGCTCGCGCGCACGCACCATCGTCCACGCGAAGCCGCTGTCGTAGCCCGGGTGGTGCGAGTCGTCCGTCGCGAGCGCCGACAGCGCATACCCGGCCTCGAGCGCCTCGTCCCAGTGGACCGATGCGTCGCCGCGCCCGATCTCGAGCTCACAGCCCGCGTTCCAGACCTCGATCCCGAGGAGGCCCTCGCACGCCTCCCAGTCGCTCGTACGCAGGCCGCTCCAATACGTGTGCGCGAGGAAGGGGAGGCCGTGATGCTCGACGATCCACGCGACGACGTCCGGCAGCGGCTCGAACTCGTCGGGCGCGTCGGGATCCGCTTCGACGCCGAGCGCGAGGACGTGGGCGTCGCGGCCATTTGTCAGCGCGTTCAGCTCGACCGACGGGATCACGAGCAGCTTGCGCGTCGACGGCTCGACCGTCCGCACCCAGTGATCCGTGATCGCGAGAACATCGAAACCCGCCCACTCGTAGTGGCGCACGAGCATGTCGGGCGACATCTCGCCGTCCGAGTTCGTCGTGTGGGCGTGCAGCGCGCACCGCAGCCAGACGCCGTCGCCCTCGAACGGGATCACGCGCGCGACCCTAACGCTCTGGTGAAGAGGCGGTGACAGTACGGCGAGCCGCCATTGAAACCCAGATGCCGACGTGCTGTGATCACCACTCGTTCACATCTTCTCGGACGGGAGGGATCGGATGGAGGAGTACGAGGCGCAAGAACACGAGTTCTGGCGCAAGCTCGAAGAGGAAGGCATGAGCAGGTCGCAGATGCTCAAGCGGAGCGTCGCGGCGGCCGCCGGGCTCACCGTTCTCTCGAGTCCCGCGGTTGCACTCGGTGCGCGCGGCCTCGGCGCGGCGGCTCCGCCCCTGAGGGGTCGCGGCTTCTCGATGAAGGAGATGATCGCCGAGGCGAAGAAGGAAGGCCACCTCAACACCATCGCGTTGCCGCCCGACTGGGCGAACTACGGTGAGATCATCTCGTCGTTCCAGAAGAAATACGGCATCTCGATCACGAACGACAACCCGAACGGCAGCTCGGCCGAGGAGAACCAGGCTGTCCGGTCTCTCAAGGGCGACTCGCGTGCGCCGGACGCTGTCGATGTCGGACCGCCGTTCGCCGTGTCGGGCGCCGCCGAAGGCCTCTACGGCAAGTACTTCGTGTCGAACTTCGCCACGATTCCGCGCTCGATGAAGGACACGCGCGGGTACTGGTGGGGCGACTACTGGGGCGCGATCTCCGTCGGCTACAACAAGAACCTGATACCGAATCCACCGAAGACGTGGAAGGATCTCCTGAAGTCGGACTACAAGGGCAAGGTCGCGCTCAACGGCAGCCCGCTTCTCTCGAACTCGGCCGTTGCCGGCGTGATCGCCGCGTCCATCGGCAACGGCGGCTCGGTGAAGGACGTGGGGCCCGGCATCGACTTCTTCGCGCAGCTGAAGAAGGTCGGCAACTTCATCCCGGTGCAGACGACTCCGCAGACCGTGGCGTCGGGGCAGACGCCGATCTCGATCGACTGGGACTACAACAACCTCGCCTACGTGAAGGAGTTCCCGGCCGCGCGTTGGGGCGTCGCGATCCCGAGCGACGGCGTGTACGGGGGCTACTACGCGCAGGCGATCAACAAGTCCGCCCCGCATCCGTGGGCCGCGAGGCTCTGGGAGGAGTTTCTGTTCTCCGATCAGGGACAGGTGCTGTTCCTGAAGGGGTACACCCATCCGGCGCGCTTCAACGACCTCGCGAAGCGGAACAAGCTCCCGAAGTCGCTCCTCGACGCGCTCCCGGCGGCATCCATCTACTCGAAGGTGAAGTTCGCGAGCATCGGGCAGCAGACCGCTGCCAAGAACAAGATCGCGAGCGAATGGCCCTCGAAGGTCGGGGCTTGACGCCATAACGAGTCAGGCAGCACCCGAGGCGCTCCGGCCGGAGGCACTCTCCGGCCGGAGGCGCCTCTCGTTCGCGTGGGTGGCCACGCTCCCGTTCTTCGCCTATACGGCCCTCTTCCTCTTCCTGCCGGCCGGCTCGGTCCTCATCGGGGCATTCCAGGCCAAGGGCCAGGGCTACACGTTGGAGAACGTCCGGACGCTGTTCCACCACCCCTACATCGACGCGTTCAAGACGAGCATCGAGATCAGCCTCGTCACGGCGCTCCTCGGCGGGCTGCTCGGCCTCCTGATCGCGTATGCCGCGATCCGCGATGGCACGCCGCGCTGGATCCGTTCGGCGCTCACCACCTTCTCGGGGGTCGCCGCGAACTTCGGCGGCATCCCGCTCGCGTTCGCGTTCATCGCCACCCTCGGCCCGCTCGGGATCGTCACCGTCTTTCTCCGCAACCACGGCTGGGACCCGACGCAGCACGGCTTCAACCTGTTCTCGAAGACCGGTGTCGAGCTCGCGTACCTGTACTTCCAGCTGCCGTTGATGATCCTCGTGATCGCGCCTGCGGTCGACGGCCTGCGCAAGGAGTGGCGCGAGGCTTCGGCGAACCTCGGCGCATCCCAGTGGCAGTTTTGGCGCTACGTCGGCGTCCCCGTGCTCATGCCGTCGCTGCTCGGCGCGATCATCCTTCTCTTCGGAAATGCGTTCGCCGCCTACGCAACGGCGTACAGCCTCACGTCCGGTGCGGTCAATCTCGTGCCGATCCTGATCGGCGCGTACTACAGCGGCAACGTGCTGGACAACCCGCATCTCGCGCAGGCGATGGCGTTCGGGATGTTCGTCGTGCTCGCAGTGATGATGCTGATCTACATCCCTCTGCAGCGACGCGCCGCGAGATGGGCGAAATGAGAGGACGCCGCTCGATGGCGCCCTCGGCGTACCTGTGGCTGTTGCTGGGCGCGGCCTACTTCCTCATCCCGCTCGTCTCGACCTTGCTCTTCAGCCTCAAGAGCAACACAACCGGCAAGTGCTGCACCGCGGCCAACTACGGCTGGGTGATCCACAACGGCGACTTCTGGCATACGTTGAAGATCTCGTTCCTGCTCGCGCTCGAGACCATCGTGATCAGCCTGGCCATCTTCGTGCCGACGATCTACTGGGTGCACTTGAAGGTCCCGAAGCTGCGTGCCGTGATCGCCTTCTTCGCCCTGATCCCGTTCGTCGTGCCGCCGATCGTGATGGTCGTCGGCCTCCTGAAGGTCTTCAAGGGGACGCCGGACTGGTTCTACGCGCAGCCGTGGGGCTTCCTCGCGGGGGCGTATGTGATCCTCGCATTCCCGTACATGTTCTTCTCGCTCGACGCGGGCTTCCGCGCGATCGACGTGCACACGCTCACGGAGGCCTCGCAGAGCTTGGGTGCGCGCTGGACGACGACGCTCGTCAGGGTCATCCTCCCGAATATCCGGGCGGCAGCGCTCGCCGGGGCGTTCCTGACGCTCGCAATCGTCATGGGCGAGTTCACGATCGCGAACCTCGCGGCTTTCCACACGTTCCCGATCTTCATCCAGTACGTGAACGAGACGCAGGGCTTCCCGGCCGGGGCGCTGACCCTGATGAGCTTCGGCATCACGTGGGCCGCGATGCTCTCGCTTCTGTTCGTGGGACGGAGACGCGGCGCGCGCGCCGCCATCGTCGCGGGGGCTCGTTGATGCCGATGCCGTTCCTCGATCTCCAGGATCTGCACCGCGACTTCGGCACGGTCAAGGCGCTCGACGGCATCGAGATCTCGCTCGGCGAGGGCGAGTTCCTCTCGCTGCTCGGCCCGTCCGGGTGCGGCAAGACGACGGCCCTCCGCATCGTCGCCGGCTTCGACCGTCCGGATGCGGGGCGCGTCCTCGTCGACGGCCGCGACGTCACGAACGTGCCGCCGAACAAGCGCGGCATGGGCATGGTCTTCCAGGCGTACTCGCTCTTCCCGAACATGACCGCCCGGCAGAACGTCGAGTACGGCCTGCGGGTGCGACGGCAGGACAAGGCGGGCCGTCGAAAGCGCGTCGACGACCTGCTCGAGCTCGTCGGCCTCGGGCACGCCCGCGACCGCTATCCGCACCAGCTCTCCGGCGGCATGCAGCAGCGGGTGGCGCTGGCGCGCGCCCTCGCGATCCAGCCACGCGTGCTGCTGCTCGACGAGCCGCTCTCCGCCCTCGACGCGAAGGTGCGCGTGCAGCTGCGCGAGGAAATCCGCCGCATCCAGCTCGAGCTTGGCATCACCACGCTCTACGTGACGCACGACCAGGAAGAGGCGCTCTCGATCTCCGACCACGTGGCGGTCATGTACGGCGGCCGCATCGAGCAGATGGGGTCGCCCGCGGAGATGTACAGCTCGCCGGCGACGCCGTTCGTCGCAGAGTTCATCGGCACGATGAATCGGTTCGAGGGAACCGTCGTCGATGGCGGCGTCGACCACGGCGGCACGAGGCTCGCGATCGAAGCCGCGCAGGGCCGTCCGCGCGGTCAGCGGGTGCTCGTGCTCGTGCGGCCCGAGACGGTCGAGGTGGGGCCGACGAACGGCGACGGCGCCGCGAACACGCTTGTGGGCGACGTCGTCACGCAGACGTTCCTCGGACCGGTCACGCGACTGAAGATCGTCGGCTCAGGCGTCGACGTGATCGCCGACGTGCCGACCCAGAAGGCGCTGGGGCTCCCTGTCGGGACCCGAGTGGCTGCGGTGCTCCCCGCAGAAGGCGTGCGGCTGCTCGAGCTCAGGGACGATCTGCCGGAACTGGCCGAAGAGCCGCTTCCGACGGCTCGCTGACGGTCGCCCAGGCCGCGAGCCCGAGCGTCGCGCCGGTCGCGAGGAGCCGCTCGGCCTCGGCCTCGCCGACGAGGAGCGTCGCGCCTTCGCGGGAGACGACGACCGACTCCCCGAGGTGCGCGATGTCCGCGAGGATCTGGTCCCAGTGGCGGTACTGGACGTCGTGGCCCTCGCCCTCGTAGAGCCGGACGTGGATGACGTTCGGGAGCGCTCCCCGCCAGCGGGTGAGGTGGGCGGTCGTCACGAGGGGGTCGTCGGAGCCCCAGTAGAGGAACGCCGGCGCTTCGACGCCCGACAGGTCGGGGAGCGGCTCGGTCTCGAGGAGCGCGATGGCTTGCTCAAGCCCCTCGGGCGGCACGTCGCGCCCGAGCGCGAACCGCGCCACCGTCCCTTCCTCCACCGTCGACTCGATGAATCCGGGGACCAGGTGCACCGGGCTCGAGGGCGGGTAGCGCCACCAGGCCACCGGGTCGGCGGCGATCTCCATCAGCGGCGGCACGGGGGACTCGCCCAACAGCTCGCTGAAGGCGCAGGCGACGTGGAGCGACCGCACGCGGGCGGGAGCGGCCGCCGCGACATGAGCCGCGTAGGGGCCGCCGCCCGAGATGGCCATGAGCGACGCCTCTCCGATTCGCATCTGGTCGAGCAGCGCCCACACGTCGGCGGCGTACTCGGGATAGCCGGCCGTCGGGTCGAACGGCGTCTCGCCGAGCCCGTTGCGCTCGACGGAGATCACCCGAACCCGGAGCTCCTCACGGAGCGTGCGGGCGAACTCGAGCAACCGGAACGCGCGTACGGATGTTCCGCCGCCGCCGAACCAGACGAGCGGAGTCCACTCGGGGTCGCCCTCGTCGATGTACCGCACCTTGCGGCCGCTCCGCACCGTGGTCGTGTGGACCTGCGGTCCGAGGGGATCGAACGCGACCTGGCGCAGGACCCTCGTCAACGGGAGTCGTAGCCCGCGACTGCGTCGTGGACGAGCAGCTGGAAGTGCTGAAGCAGGTGCTCGCTCTCGAGCAGCAGCCGGCCGCGCTCGACCGCGCCGGAGCGGAGCCCGCGATGGACCGACTCGACGAGCTCGACGTCCTCCTTGCCCACGACGGCGCCGAACGCGGTGATCTCCTCGACGAGAGCGTCGGAGGCGTGCGGCGCCCAGAAGCCGTCGACGAACGTGGCCGTCCGGTCGGCGTCCAACGGCTGGAACACGAGCACGCGGACGTGCGGCGGGCCCGGCAGCGTGTTGAGCGTCCAGTTCGGCCAGATGTAGTGGAAGTAGCTCCCCGTGACCTCACCCGTCGGGTCGTACGGAAGGCCGTCACGCTCGGTCTGGACCGGCGCGTACTGGCTCGACGTCCAGCGGGCCGTTCGCAGCCGGTACGCGTCAGGGGCGACGTCGAGAAGCCGGCTGAAGCTCTTGTGCGCGACCGGGCAGTGGTAGCACTCGAGGAAGTTCTCGACGACGATCTTCCAGTTGGCGGCGATCGTCAGCTCGCGCGACCGGCCGCGATATTCGAAGGAGTCGATGTCGATGCCGGCTTCGACGAGCTCGTGGGGCAGATCGCCGAGGACGTCGGCCAGGGGAGGCGCAGACGGGTCGGCGTTGACGAAGACGAGCCGCCCCCAGGTCTCGACGCGCAGCGGCCGGAGGCTCCACTCGCTCCGGTCGAAGCCCTGCTCGCGCTCGGAGCGCGGCGCCGCGCGCAGGGAGCCGTCGAGGTCGTACGTCCACGCGTGGTACGGGCATTGCAGCGTCTCGCGGCGGCCGCAGCCGCTGACGACCTCGTGGCCGCGGTGCCGGCAGACGTTGGCGAACGCACGCAGCTCGCCGTCACGTCCGCGCACGACCACGACCGGGATCCGGCCGGCGCGGGAGGTGAGGAACGCACCCCGCTCGGCGACGTCGTCGGCCACGCCTGCGTACTGCCAGGTGCGATGGAAGATCCGTTCGTGCTCGAGGTTCAGCACCTCGGGATCCGAGTACCAGGATGCAGGCAGCGTCAGGCCCTGCTCGAGCTCCGTACGGAGCTCCGACGACACGGTTGCCGTCACGGCGTCGCTCCTTCCTTCGTCTCGACCGGTTGCAGCGTGCGAATGGCGCGGCCGGAGCCGTCGGGTGGCGGCAACCACCGTTGCGCGTCAGCGGCTGCGGCGACGCGACTCAGGACGGGCTCGACCATCGGACACGCACGCCCGGCATGTGTATCGACGTGCAGGAGCATATGCTCGCCCGTCGCGAGCACACGCTCGGCCGTGGGCTGCGTGATCGTGTGAAAGAGGTGGATCCGCTTCTCGTCGGCGCTCAAGACCTGGGTCTCGACGGCGAGAGGCTCGCCGGCGTGCGCCTCGTCGAGATGCCGGATGTGCGTCTCGACCGTGTACACGCTGTGACCGTTCGCCAGATAGTCCGCGTCGAGGCCGACGTGGCGCAGGAACGCGTCGGTCGCATCTCCGAGGACCTCGAGGTACCGGCTCTCGGTCATGTGGCCGTTGTAGTCCACCCAATCCGGACGGACGACCGCGTCGTGCAGGCGGAGCGCCCGCGACGGGTCGAGGCTGCGGTCCACCGGGTCGGCGGCCCGGAGGCGCTTCTCGTGCGCATTGAGCACCGACCCCGCCGCATAGTCCTCGCGTCGGAGCGCCTGTAGCAGCGCGACGAGATTGTCGTCGCGGACGCGCTCGAGCTCGCGGACGGAGAGGCCGGCAGCCTGTGCGTCGGATTGCGACGCGATCGTGTCGAGGAGCTCGTCGGTCAGCTCCGGCACGTGGGTGAACTTCGTCCACGGCCACTCGAGCGCAGGGCCGAACTGTCTCATGAAGTGGCGCATGCCGTCCTCGCCGCCTGCGATGCGGTACGTCAGATACGTCCCCATCTGGGCCCAGCGGAGGCCGGGCCCATACCGAATCGCATCGTCCACCTCCGCGGTCGTCGCGACGCCGTCGTGCACGAGCCAGAGCGCCTCGCGCCAGAGCGCCTCGAGCAGCCGGTCGGCGAGGAACCCGTCGATCTCGCGGCGCACGCGGAGCGGCTTCATGCCGACGGACGCGTAGAGCTCGCACGCCTCGTGGACGGCGTCGTCGCTCGTCTGCTCGCCCGCCACCACCTCGACGAGCGGCAGCAGGTAAACGGGGTTGAACGGGTGGCCGACGACGAACCGCTCGGGGCGCTTCATGTCCGCCTGCAGGCGGGAGGGGAGGAGCCCGGAGGTCGACGAGCACACGAGCGCGCCGGGATCCGCATGAGCGTCGATCTCCGCTAGGAGCCTGCGCTTCGTCGCCTCGTCCTCCGGTGCGCTCTCCTGGACGACGTCGGCTCCGCGTACCGCGTCCGCGACCGAGCCGGCCCAGGTCACGGTGCCCCGGCGCCGCGGTCCGGGCGTGAGCTTCGCCCACGCCCGCTCGGCGTTGTCGAGCATCGCCTGGAGGCGGCGAGGCGCCTCGGGGTGAGGGTCGTGAACCACGACGTCGACCCCGTTCTCGACGAGCCGCCCGGCCCACCCGCCGCCGATCACGCCGGCGCCGACGAGCGCCACTCGCCTAGACACGCTGCACCAGCTCGAGCCGCTCGCGCACCTCGGACGGACCGAGCACGCGCACGTTCATCGCCTCCAGGATGGTGACCGCGCGCTCGACCAGCCCGCCGTTCGTCGCCTTGACCCCCTTCGCGAGCCAGATGTTGTCCTCCAGCCCGACCCGCACGTTGCCTCCGGCGAGCACGGCCATCGCCACGTACGGGAGCTGCATGCGGCCGATCGCGAACGCCGTGAAGATGCAGCTCTCGGGGAGGTTCCGCACGAGCGAGAGAAGCGTCAGCGGATCCGCCGGCGCGCCGTACGGGATGCCCAGGCACAGCTGGAAGAGCGCCGGCTCCTCGACGAGCCCCTCTGCGATCAGCTCCTTGGCGAAGACGAGATGGCCCGTGTCGAAGATCTCGATCTCGGGCCGGACGCCGAGCTCGCGGATCTGCCGCGCCATCTCGCGGAGCATCGACGGCGTGTTCGTCATCACGTAGTCGCCCTCGGCGAAGTTCATCGTGCCGCAGTCGAGCGTGCAGATCTCCGGCATCAGCTCGCGCACGTGCTCGAGGCGCTCCGTCGCGCCCGCCATGTCGGTGCCGTCCCTATTCGGCGGCAACGGGCTCTCGACGCCTCCGAGGACGAGGTCGCCGCCCATGCCGGCCGTCAGGTTCAGCACCACGTCGACGTCGGACCCACGGATCCGCTCCACGACGTCCCGGTAGAGCGCGACGTCCCGCGACGGGCCACCGGTGTCCGGGTCGCGCACGTGGATGTGGACGACCGCTGCACCGGCGTGTGCAGCCTCGATCGCGGCGTCCGCGATCTGCTCGGGCGTGACCGGCACCAGCTCGCTGCGGTGGGTCGTGGCGCCGACGCCCGTCACCGCGCACGTGATGAAGGCCGACGCGTTCATCCCACGATCGCCTCCGCGGCGAGCTCGCTGCCGATCAGATCCGCGCTGAGACGCAAGTGCGCCGCCACCAGCTCGGGCAGCCGCACGTCGCGGTCGCGAACCGCGTCGAGCAGCTGCTCGTGGTCCGCCACGTACCTCCGCCACGGATAGACAGGGTGATGGCGAAGAAGCATCCGGGTCTCCGCCGAGAGCGTCTCGTAGGCCCGGTCGAGCCTCGGGCTCTGCGCGAGCGCGACGAGCTCGCGATGGAACCGGACATCGGCCGCCATCACGCGCTCGGTGGGCCGCGTGCGGTTCTTCGCGGCACGCCGCAGCTCGCCGAGCGCCTCTTTCATCCCGCGGAGGTCGAGCTCGCCGTCCATGTCGAGCAGGCGGGTCGCGACGCCCACCTCGATCGCCTCACGGGCGACGTACACGTCGAGCCGGTCGCCCGGCGAGAACGCCCGCACGAAGGTGCCGCGGTGGAGTTGGTACTCGGCGAGACCCTCCTGCACGAGCTGCCGGATCGCCTCGCGCACGGTGCCGCGGCTCGTGCGGAGCGTGTTCGCGAGATGAAGCTCGCGGAGGTGCGTCCCCTGCGGGATGGAGCCCTCCACGATCGCGTCACGCAGGAGCCGGTGCGTCTGCTCGATCGTCGACGAGCGCTCGATCGTCGGCAGGTTCCAGGTCTCGCTCATGAAGGCCCAATCATGTCAGATTGACCTACAAACCTACATCTGGGAGAATCGCCCGATCAAGCGGCTCGAGGAGGCGAGAGAAGATGACGGAAACCGACGTCGATCAAGCTGCGGCAGCCGCCGGTCTCACGCGGGAGCAGCTGCTTCGACGCGCAGTCGCGGGCGGCGGAGCTGCGCTACTCGCGGGCAACCTCGCCGGGGTTGCGCGCGCGGCCGTCGATGCGGCGCCCAAACGAGGTGGCACGTTCCGGATCGGCGTCTCCGGCGGATCGGCAAAGGACTTCATCGACGGACAGAACATCGTCACGCGGCCGGACCAGGCGCGGATCGTGACCGGCTGGGAGACGCTCGTCGTCTTCGACTCCCAGTTCAAGCTGCGCTTCGACGGCCTGGCCGAGGAGATCAGCCCCAACAAGGCCGCGGACCAGTGGACGATCCGCGTGCGCAAGGGCATCGAGTTCCACAACGGCAAGACCCTCTCCGCCGACGACGTCAAGTTCTCACTGCAGCGGCTCGTCAACAAGAAGCTCGGTCTCTTCGGTGGAGCAGCGCTGTCGTCGGTCGATCCGGCACGGATCCAGAAGCTCGACAACCGCACGGTTCGACTCCACCTGAAGCAGCGCGACGGCACCATCCTCGACGCGCTCGGCCAGTACGTCGCCGGCATCGTGCCCGTCGGCTACAGCCCGAATGCGATCGGCCAGGCGAAGCCGAACATCGGCACCGGCCCCTACAAGGTGCAGAGCTTCGCGCCCGGCCAGCAGAGCGTGCACGTCCGCAACCCGAACTACTGGCGGAGCGGTCAGCCGTACTTCGACAAGGTCGTGATCATCGACTTCCCCGACGACACTGCGCGCGTCAACGCGCTCCTCGGCGGACAGGTGGACGCGATCACCGACGTGCCGCCGGCTCAGGTCGCCGTCGTAACCGGCCATTCCGGCACGAAGGTGCTCGAGTCGCCGAGCGCGGCCTGGACTCCGATCTGCATGCGGGTCGACGCCGCGCCGTTCACGGACGTCCGCGTCCGCCAGGCGATGCGGCTGATCGCAAACCGCCCGCAGATGGTCGCGCAGGCGCTCTCGGGGCACGGCCGCATCGGGAACGACCTCTATGGACCGTTCGACGAGGCGTTCGCGAGGTCGTTGCCGCAGCGCCACCAGGACATCGACAAGGCGAAGTCGCTCCTCAAGGCCGCCGGCAAGGACGGCCTGACCATCGACCTGCAGTCGACGAACGGCGCTCTCGGCATGAACGAGGGCGCGCAGGTGTTCGCCCAGCAGGCGAAGGCGGCGGGCGTGAACGTGAACGTCAAGATCCTCGACAGCGGCCCCTTCTACGGCCCCCAGTACCTGAAGTGGACGTTCTCGACGGACTTCTGGGGGTCTCGCAACTACCTGTCGCAGGTCGCGGCGGGAAGCCTGCCCTCCTCGCCGTACAACGAGACGCACTGGCCGGATGCGTCGCATCGGAAGTTCCTCTCGCTCTACAACCAGGCGAAGGTGACCGCCGACCGTACGAAGCGGACGGAGATCATGCGCGAGATGCAGAATATGGAGTACGACGCGGGCGGCTACATCATCTGGGGCTTCAGCACGCTCCTCGACGGCTACAGCTCGAAGGTGAACGGGCTGAAGACCGGCGACAAGGGCGTCCTTCCGCTGAACGCCTTCGGCCACGGCTACCGCACGATCTGGTTCGCGTAGCCCCCTCCCGAGATGGACGGCGCGCCGACGGGCGCGCCGTCCTCCGTTCGCCGGGCCGTCTGGACGGTCGGCGGGACGGGGCGTAGCGTCTCGGCCATGACTGCCGGTCCGACGCGGGCGCGACGTTTCGCAAAGTTCCGGATCCGCGGAATCCCGGGCTTCATCCTCCGTCGGACGCTTCTCGGGCTCCTGACGCTCTTTCTCGTCTCGGTCGTCGTGTTCGCCGCGACGCAGGCGCTTCCGGGCGACGCGGCTCGTGCGATCCTGGGCCGCACCGCCACGCCGGACTCGCTCGCCGCGCTGCGGGAGCAGCTCCATCTCAACGAGCCCGTCCTCCAGCAGTACGCGCACTGGCTTTCCGGCCTCCTGCACGGGGACCTCGGGCGGTCGCTCGCGGCGAACGAGGCCGTCACCCAGCTGCTCCGGAACCGCTTCGAGAACTCGGCCGTGCTCGTGCTGCTCGCCGCGCTCATCAGCACACCGCTCGCGGTGTTCCTCGGCGCCGTCACGGCGCGCCGGCGCGACAGCCGGTTCGACCACGGCGTCTCGGTCGTGATGCTGGCGCTCGCCGCGCTGCCCGAGTTCGTCGTGGGGATCGCCCTCGTCGTTCTCCTTGGCACCACCGTGTTCACCGTCCTGCCCGCGGTGTCGCTCATCCCGCCCGACTCGTCGCCGTGGAGCCACCTGAACGACCTGGTGCTGCCGACGCTGACGCTCGTGATCGCGGTCTCTCCGTACACGGCGCGGATCATGCGCGCCTCGATGGTCGAGGTCCTCGAGAGCGACTACGTCGAGATGGCGCGCCTGAAGGGCATGCCCGAGTCGAAGGTCGTCTGGCGACATGCCGTCCCGAACGCGATCGCGCCGACGATCCAGGTCACCGCGCTGAATCTCGCGTACCTCGCCGGCGGCATCGTCGTCGTCGAGGTCGTGTTCGGCTATGCGGGCATCGGTTCGGCCCTCGTCGACGCCGTGCACAACCGCGACGTGCCGGTCGTGCAGGCGCTCGCGATGCTCATCGCCGCCGTCTACATCGTGCTCAACGTTCTCGCCGACGTCGCCTCGATCCTCGTGAGCCCGCGCTTGCGCACGTCGCTGCAATGACCGAGTCGATCGCACCGGTCGCTGCTGCGCCCGTGACGGCACCGGTGCGGCGGCGGCCGCTCACGCTGCTCCTCAGACGTGCGTGGCGGCAGTGGCGAACGAGGATCGGCGTCGCGCTCGTGAGCCTGCTGGTGGCCACCGTGCTCATCGGTCCCTTCTTCGCCCCCTACTCGCCGTCGGCGTTCGTCGCGGCGCCGTACTCGCCGCCGTCGTCGACCGTGCTCCTCGGGGCCGACAACCTCGGCCGGGACGTGCTCAGCCGCTTCCTGTGGGGCGGGCGATCGGTGCTCGGGCTCTCCCTTGCCGCGACGCTGATCGGGCTCGTGCTCGGCGTCGCGATCGGGCTCGTCGCCGCCTACTCCCGCAGCATCGTCGACGACGTGCTCATGCGCGGCATGGACGTCATCCTCGCGTTCCCGTCGATCGTGCTTGCGCTCGTCGCGGTGGCGACGGTCGGCCCGCAGCTCTGGCTGCTCGTCGTGGTCGTCGGTCTCACGACCGCTCCGCGCGTGGCGCGGGTGATCCGCGGGGCGTCGCTCGACATCGTCGAGCGCGACTTCGTCCACGCCGCCGAGGCGATCGGAGTGTCGCACCGCCGCATCCTCTTCACCGAGATCCTCCCGAACGTCACGAGCCCGCTCATGGTCGAGGCGAGCCTCCGGCTGACGTACTCGATCGGGCTCATCGCCGGCCTCAGCTTTCTCGGCTTCGGCCTGCAGCCCCCAGCCGCCGACTGGGGGCTGATGATCAACGAGAACAGGCAGGGCCTGACGGTGCAGCCCTGGGGCGTCGTCATGCCGGTGCTCGCGATCGCACTGCTCACGATCGGCACGAGCCTCATCGGCGACGGCCTGGCGCGCGCGTCGGCAGGCATCGAGCGCGGCGGC
>DASSGL010000262.1:0-12334 GCA_035693525.1 Gaiellaceae bacterium
CTTCAACGAGCGGAACGGCAACGCGACGCTCGCCGAGGCCGTCGCGCGCGCGGAGGCGATCCTCGCCGCCGCGGGCGAGACGCCTGCCACGGTGACGATCTCGGTGTCCTTCGGTTGCCCGTTCGAGGGGCGGGTCGATCCAGGCGTGGTCGCGGAGCTCGCTGCGCGGTTCGCGGGTCGCGGCGAGGTCGTGCTCGCGGACACCATCGGCGTGGCGACGCCGTCGACGGTGCGCCGGCTCGTGGAGCGGACCGGGGCAGAAGGCTTCCACGGGCACAACACGCGCAACACCGGCTACGCGAACTGCCTCGCGGCGCTCGAAGCGGGTGCGTCGATCCTCGACGCGTCGGTGGGCGGCCTCGGCGGCTGCCCGTACGCGCCGCGCGCGACCGGCAACGTCGCGACGGAGGATCTCGTCTACCTGCTCGAGGGCGAGGGCGTCGAGACGGGGGTCGATCTCGAGTCGTTGATCGCGATCTCGGAGTGGCTCGAGGGCCTGCTCGGCCGCAGGCTCGAGGGCTATCTCTACCGGGCGGGGCCGTTTCCGTAACGGCGCGAGTCGCGACACTCTCGTGAAGAAGCCGTGACGGTTCCGTAACCCGTGACTGTCACCAGGCGGCGGGCCGCCCGCGCAAAAGCCCTGGAAACCGGGCGGTTCTTTCCAACGGTGACTGTCACCGTGGAATGCCGCGAGAGAGCAGTCGCCGGCCGGCCTACCGCGGGTGCACCCACACGACGGCGGGGCCGTGCGGGGTTGGGACGAGCTGCTCCGGCTCGGCGCCGAGCTTCTCCGCGACGCGGATCGAGCGGACGTTCCGAGGATCGATCAGCGAGACGAGCCGCGAGATCGCCCGCTCCTCGTAGGCCCAGGCGCGCACCGCACGCGCCGCCTCCGTCGCGTAGCCGTGTCCCCAATGGCGACGCGCGATCGCCCACCCGAGCTCCGTGACGGCGCGCGTCCCGGCACGCTCGTAGGTCGACGTCTCCCAGCTGCTCTCGTCCCACACGAGGAGCCCGACGCGTCCGATCACGTGCCCGTCGAGCACGGCGGCGAACTGCCCGACGCCGTTCGCCTCCCAGCGGCCGATCCAGCGCTCGATCGACTCGACGGCGACCGCGCGATCGCCCGCCCCGCCGCCGATCCAGCGCATCAGCTCCTCGTCGCCGACGAGCTCGAGCAGGTCGTCGGCGTCGTTCGGAGAGGGCCGTCGCAGCACGAGCCGCTCGGTCTCAAGCAATCGGCACCATGACCGTCCGCTCGAACTCGATGACGACCTCGTCGCGCTGATTGAGGCCGCGCGTGCGCACCGTCACGATCCCCTTTCCGGGACGCGAAGCCGACTCCCGCTTCGAGACGACCTCCGTCTCGGCGCGGATCGTGTCGCCCACGAAGACCGGCGCCGGCAGCTTCACCTCGCGCCAGCCGAGGTTGACCGCGTGCTCCGAGACGTCGATCACCGAGAGCCCCGTCACGAGCGCGAGCGTGAAGGTCGAGTCGACGAGCGGCTGCTTCCACTCGGTTTCGGCCGCGTACGCGGCGTCGAAATGGATCGGGTTCGTGTTCAACGTCAGGAGCGAGAACCACACGTTGTCCGCCTCGAGTACCGTCCTCCCGAAGCGGCTCCGATACAGGGCGCCGATCTCGAGCTCGTCGTACGACCGACCCATGACGTCGATCATCGCATCGCTGCAGGAACGATGAACCGGCTCGCGCAGGAGACGAGCCCGTACCTGCTGCAGCACGCGGCCAACCCTGTCGACTGGTACGCCTGGGGCGAGGAGGCGTTCACGCGGGCGAAGGCCGAGGACAAGCCGATCCTCCTCTCCGTCGGCTACTCCGCCTGCCACTGGTGCCACGTGATGGAGCGCGAGTCGTTCGAGGACGAGGCGACGGCGCAGCTGATGAACGAGCTCTTCGTCAATGTCAAGGTCGACCGTGAGGAGCGCCCGGACGTCGACGCCGTGTACATGGAGGCCGTCGTCGCCCTCAACGGACACGGGGGCTGGCCGATGACCGTCTTCCTGACCCCGGACCGCGAGCCGTTCTACGGCGGCACGTACTACCCGCCCGAGCCGCGGCACGGCATGCCCGCGTTCCAGCAGGTGCTGTCCGCGATCGCCGAGGCGTACCGCGCGCAGCGGGACGACGTCGCGCGGCAGGCGGGGGCGCTCGTGGACGCCCTCCAGCACAGCGCCCGGGTGCAGCCGTCGAGCGACCCGCTCACGGAGACGTTGCTGAGCGACTCCGTCGACGCGTTGCGCCGTACGTACGACCCGCGCTGGGGCGGCTTCGGGCGCGCGCCGAAGTTCCCGCCCGCGTCGACGATCGAGCTCCTGCTCCGCCGCGGCGCATTCGACATGGCGCTCGGAACCCTCGACGGCATGCGTGCGGGCGGCATGTACGACGTCGTCGGCGGAGGGTTCCATCGCTACTCGGTCGACGAGCGCTGGCTGGTGCCGCACTTCGAGAAGATGCTCTACGACAACGCGCTGCTCGTCCCCGCGTACCTCCACGCCTGGCTGCTGACCGACGAGGAGAGCTACCGCGACATCGTCGAGCGGACGGTCGAGTACTGCGTCCGTGAGCTGCGCCTCGAAGGCGGCGGCTTCGCGTCGGCGCAGGATGCCGACACGAACGGCGTCGAAGGGCTGACGTTCACGTGGGAGCCGGACGAGGTCGCCCGCGCGGAGCTGCTGCAACCCTTCGAGCACGGTCGATACATCATCCGCGGACGGTTGAGCGAGGAGGAGCGCGTCGAGCTCCTGGCGCACCGCTCCGCCCGCCCGCAGCCGCTCCGCGACGACAAGGCGATTGCCGGGTGGAACGGCCTCATGCTCGCGGCGCTCGCCGAGGCCGCGAGGCATCTCGAACGCGACGACTGGCTCGAGGCGGCGGTCGCGCTCGGCGAGTTCCTGCTCGGTCCTCTCTCCGACGGCGAGCGCCTCCACCGGACGTGGCGGGACGGCGTCGCGAAGGGAACCGGCTACCTCGAGGACTACGCGAACGTCGCCCACGGCCTGTACGAGCTGCACGTCGCGACCGGCGATCTCCGCTGGCTCCGCGAGTCGCGCCGGCTCGCGCGCCTCGCCGTCACGCTCTTTGCAGACGAGCAGAACGGCGGCTTCTACACGACGCCCGCCGACGGCGAGCAGCTCGTCGCGCGGCAGAAGGATCTCGACGACAACCCGACCCCGTCGGGCAACTCGATGCTCGCCTTCGTGCTCCTGCGGCAGGCCCGCCTCTGGGGCGACGACGAGCTCGAGCGTCGTGCCGTCGGCGTCCTGCGGCTCCTCCGCGACACGATCCCGCGTGCGCCTGAGGCGTTCGGGTGGGCGCTCTGCGCGCTCGATCTCTACCTCTCGCCGCCCCGTGAGCTCGCGATCGTCGGCCATGCGCAGAGCCCCGTGGCCCGCGCCGCGCTCCGGGGCTACGACCCGAACGCCGTCGTGGCGTTCGGCCCCGCCGAGGACGTGCCGCTCCTCGAGAGGAAGGGCCTCGTCGACGGTCGGGCCGCCGTCTACGTCTGCGAGCGCTTCGCCTGTCGCGCTCCGGTCACGGATCCGGCCCTCCTAGACCACGAAGCTTTCCGGCCGCGTCGCGCCTGAGGTGAACCGCTCTGCCGAGAACGCGGACAGGTCGAGCGTCGGCTCGTGGCCGACGACGAGCTCGGCCAGGTGCTCGCCGACCGCCGGCGCCTGCTGGAAGCCGTGGCCGGAGAAGCCCGTGGCGTAGAGGAACCGCGAGACCTGGCGGGACTCGCCGACGAGCGCGTTCCAGTCGGGGCTGACGTCGTACCAGCCCCACCAGGACGACTGCACGGGCAGGTCGACGAGCGCGGGCAGCCGGCGCGCCGCCGCCTCCGCGACGTCCTCCAAGGCGCGCTCGCGGCCGCCGAATGCGAGGCCGGGCCCCTCGCGATGGACGTAGAAGCCGGTGGAGAAGTCGATCGTGAGCGGGAGCCGCTCCGGCAGGCCGCCGTCGAGCGGCGTGAACCACATCGAGCGGGCCTCGCCCTCGACCGGCAGGTCGACGCCCGCGAGCCCGCCGACGTCCTTCGACCAGATGCCGGCGCAGCAGACCACCGTGTCGGTGGCGATCCGCCCCGCAGCGGTCTCCACGCCGGCGATGCGGCCCTGTTCGACCGCGATCGACGTTGCGGCGCACCCCTGGCGGATGTCGGCGCCCGACTCGCGCGCGTACCACTGCACGACCGCCTCGGGCGTCGCATAGCCGTCCCAGGGACAGAATGTCGCCGCAAGGAGGTCGGCGACCTCGAGCTGCGGGACGAGCTCGCACGCCTCGGCCGGCGTCAGCTCCCGCGACGGCACGCCGAGCGAGGCCTGCAGCGCGAGCGCGGCCCGGAACGTCGCGACGTCCTCCTCCGAGTCGAGCAGGAAGAGGTAGCCGTATTGCCGGAACGAGATCGCGTCGCCGAGCTCCTCGAACTCGCGCAGCGAGCGCAGCGCGATCCGGATGTTGAGCTCGTCGGCGAACTGCGCGCGGATGCCGCCTGCCGCCTTCGACGTCGATCCGGACGCGAGCGCATCGCGCTCGAGCAGCACGACGTCCTTCACGCCGAGGCGGCGCAGGTGGTACGCGGTGGCGGCGCCGAGGGCGCCGCCACCGATCACCACGACGTCTGCAGTGCTAACGAACCGGACCGATTAGCTTGCCGAACGACTGCCAGTCGCCGGTCGCACCGCCGGCCCACTTGATCATGATCTCCTGCTCGATCGGGAAGTTGTCCTTCGCCGACGTCTGGAGCTTGATCCCTGGGTAGACGAACGGGTCCTTCGTCGTGTTCAGGCTGTGCAGCGCCTTCATCAGGCCGACCCTGGTCGGATTCTTGCCGGCGCTCTGCATCGCGTTCACGAACGTCCACGCGGCGCCGAAGCCGTACATGATGTTCGAGTCGCCACGGTCGAAGCTCGTCTTCAGCGCCGGCGCGTACTGGTCGACGATCTGGCCTGCGAGCTTCACGCCCGGGAGGTTCTTCTGCGTCGTGGCGCTTGCCAGGTACGTGGTCGAGATGATGCCGTCCACGTTCGCGCCGGCCGCCGCGGCGGCCAGCAGGTAGACGCGGTTCGCCGAGACGTTGTTGATGAGCGTCGCCTTCGGGTTCCAGCCGACCTTCGCCGCCGTCACGAGCGCTGTGATCGTCTGAGGGGGCAGCGCGAAGACCACGAAGACGTCGGCGCCCTTGCTCTTGAGCGCGAGGATCTGCTGCGTGACGCTCGGGTTCGTCGCGTCGTAGGACTCGGCGTCGACGATGTTCTCCTTCTTCGCCCCGAGACCGACGCGGAGGCCCGCAAAGTAGTTCTTGCCGTACGCGTCGTTCTGGTAGAGCACGCCGATCTTGGCGGTCGGGAAGTTCGACGCGAGGTAGCGGCCGTACACCTTGCTCTCACCCGGATAGTCCGGCTGCCAGCCGGTCGTCCACGGGTACTTCTTGAAGGAGAAGCCCCAGTACGAGTCGCCGGTCGCGAGGAGGACCTGCGGCACCTTGTTCTTGTTCAGGTAGCCCCAGGTCGCAAGGCCCGGCGCCGTGCCGAGGCTGCCGACGACTGCGAAGACCTTGGCCTGCTCGACGAGCTGCTGCGCGAGCGGGACGGTCTTCGACGGGTCGTACGCGTCGTCGAGGATCGTGAAGTCGATCTTGCGGCCGTTGATGCCGCCGTGATCGTTGACGTAGTCGTAGTAGGCCTTCTCGGCCGTCGGGATAGTCCTGTACGACGACGCGACGCCGGTCAGCGGGAACGTGCCGCCGATCTTGATCGTCGAGGCCGTGATCCCCGGATCGGCCTTCGGCGCCCCGGACGCCGCCGAGACGGCGGCGGCCGCGACGACCGCCGTCCCGGCGAGAACCGCCAGGAGCCTGCGCTTCATAGTCATCGACCCTCCATGGATGAGATAGTCCGGAATCATCCGGAATTGCCGATTATGACGTCTTCGGATCCGATTCGATAGCGGTTTTGACTCTCGATTCAACGAGACGGAACAGGCCTGCGACGCCGTTCGGGAGCAGGAGCATGATCGCGATCACGATCAGGCCGAAGACGACGTCCTGGCCGTGGCTCGAGCCGACGAGCGGGACGCTGGCCGAGATCTCGGGGAGCAGCCCGATGAAGACGGCCCCGACGAGCACGCCCCAGAGCGACCCGAGGCCGGCGACCGCCGCCCCGATCAGGAGCTGAAGCGAAAGGATGATCCCGAACTCGTTCGGCTGGGCGAACCCCGCCGTCACGAGGACGAAGAACGAGCCGGCGACCCCGGCGTAGCCGGCCGAGATGCCGAAGGCGAGCGTCTTGTAGATCGGCAGCGCGACTCCGGACGACGCGGCCGCGAGCTCGCTGTCGCGCACGGCGCGGAAGGCGCGCCCGATCCGGCCTCGCAGCAGCAGCCAGGCGCAGAGGAACGCGAGGGCGGCGCAGCTCCACGAGGCGCCGTACAGCCACGAGTTGCTCGGCGCCGTCTGGGTACGGATCCCGTTGCTGCCGCCCGAGAACTTCGAGAACTTGAGCGCCAGCTGCGGGACCGATACCGCCAGGGCGAACGTCACGAGAGCGAGATAGACGCCGGAGAAGCGCAGTGCCGGGATGCCGACCAGGAGCCCGCAAGCGAACGCGATCGCGAAGGCGAGCGGCAGCGTGAGGATGAGGTTCGTGCCGTGGTCGTGCGACATGATCGCCGTCGTGTATCCGCCGATCGCCATGAAGGCGCCGTGCCCGATCGAGATCTGGCCCGTGTACCCGGTGAGGATGTTCAGGCCGAGGATGGCGATGAAGTACACCGCCACGCGGGCGCCGAGGCCGACGTGGTAGTTGCTCATGCCGAACGGGAGCAGCGCGAGAACGAGCGCGGCCGCGGCGACGACGCCGATCCGGGCGGCCTCGCCGGGGCTCGGGCGAATCCTCATACCCGCCTCACCTGCTTGCGCCCGAAGAGGCCGGTCGGCTTGAGCAGGAGAACGACGAGGAGCACGAGGAACGCGAGCGGCAGGCGCAGCTCCGAGGTTGCGAAGCTGACGTACTGGCCGGTGAGGTTGAGGAACACGCCGAGCGCGAGACCGGCGACGACTGCACCGGCGGGGCTCTCCAGGCCGCCGAGCACCGCCGCGGCGAACGCGTAGAGCAGGATCGGCTGCATCATCGTCGGCTGTAGGAACTGCGTCGGCTCGGTCATCAATCCGGAGACGGCCCCGAGCATCGCGGCGAGTCCCCAGCCGATCGCGAGCATCCATCTCACGCGCACGCCGACGAGCGACGCGGCCGCCGGCCGCAGCGCGGCGGCGCGCATCCCCAGCCCGAGCTTCGTGAACCGGAAGAGCGCCCAGAGTGCGATCACCGACAGGATCGAGACGGCGAGCACACCGATGTCCTGCCGTGCGAACGCGACGCCGCCGGCGTGGTAGACGGTCGTGCCGAACGGCGCCTTCATGAACTTCAGGTCGGCGCCCCAGATCCAGGTGACGATCCCGTCGATCAGGATGAAGAGCCCGACGGTCACGATCACCACGGCGATGACCGAGTGCTGGACGGGCCGAATCACGAGGACCTGCAGCACGAACCCGATCACGAACGCGATCGGCAGCGTCAGGAAGAACGCGGCCCAGTACGAGAGCCCCCAGAGCGTCAACTGGTAGGCGACGTACGTCGTCGCCATCGCCATCTCGCCCTGGGCGAAGTTGATCACCTCCGTGGCGCGGTAGATCAGGACGAGCGCGAGCGCGAGGCTGGCGAAGATTGCGCCCTGAGCGAGGCCCGCGACCGTCTGCTGCGCGAAGATGTCACTCGCGAGCGAGCCGATGACGAGGAACGCGGCCGCGGCGACGAGCCCGAGCAGGACGGGCGCCGAGACGCCGCCGGTGACGGCTGTCCGCCGGGGCACGAGCCGTTGCGCGAGGTCGACCATCAGTAGCCGAGGTAGCTTCGACGGACGGACTCGTGCTCTTGCAGCTCCGCGCTCGGGCCGGAGAGCGCGACGCGGCCGACCTCGAGCACGAACGCCGTCTGCGCGAGCTGGAGCGCGATGTGTGCGTTCTGCTCGACGACGAGGACTGTCAGGCCCTCGTGCTCGTTCAGCTCCTTGACGATCCGGAAGATCTCGGTCACGAGGAGGGGCGCGAGCCCCAGCGAGGGCTCGTCGAGGAGCAGCAGGCGCGGCCGCTGCATGAACGCCCGGGCGAGGGCGAGCATCTGCTGCTCGCCGCCGCTCAGCGTCCCGGCCTGCTGCGCCCGGCGTTCCTCGAGCCACGGGAAGTACGTCTTCACCCGCTCGAAGTCGGCCTTCAGCCCGCCGCGCCGCGTGTACGCGCCGAGCCGGAGGTTCTCCCACACGCTGAGCTCGGCGAATGTCCCACGGCCCTCGGGGACGTGTGCGATCCCGAGGCGCGCAGCGGCGTCCGGGCCGGCGCGCCCGAGCCGCCTGCCCGCGAGTCGAATCTCGCCGCCGCGTCGCACCGTGCCCGAGACTGCGCGCAGCGTCGTCGTCTTCCCGGCCCCGTTCGCGCCGAGCACGGCCGCGATGTGCCCCTCCTCGACGCTGAGCGAGACGCCGTGCAGTGCCTGCACGGGCCCGTAGCGTGCGGTGACGGTGTCGAGCTCGAGGAGCGGCGCCACTACGACGCCTCCTCGAGCTCGCCGCCGAGATATGCCTCGATCACGGTCGGGTCGCGGCGCACCTCTTCGGGCGGACCGCTCGCGATCGTCCGGCCGAAGTTGAGCACGTGGACGTGGTCGGAGACGCGCATCACCAGGTTCATGTGATGCTCGACGAGCAGCACCGTCAGCTTCAGCTCGTCGCGCAGCGTACGGATGAACGCGGCGAGCTGGTCGACCTCCTCGTGGTTCAGGCCTCCCGCAGGCTCGTCGAGCAGCAGGAGGCGCGGCTTCGAGACGAGTGCCCGCGCGAGCTCGACGCGCTTCAGGGTGCCGAACGGGAGGCCGGCGGCAGGACGCTCCGCGACGCTCTCGATGCCGACCAGCCCGAGCGCCTCCTGCGCGCGGGCGCGAACGCGTCCCTCACGTTCGAAGCGCGACACGGTGTGCGCGCCGACGAGCACGTTCTCGAGCACCGTCATCGTGGGGAAGAGCTCGACGTTCTGGAACGTCCGCGCGATACCGAAGCGAACGACCCGGCTCGGGGGCGTGTGCAGCAGCGACTTGCCGTCGAAGATCACGTCGCCCGAGTCGAGCCGGTAGAGGCGCGTGATGACGTTGAACGCGGTCGTCTTCCCGGCACCGTTCGGCCCGATCAGGCCGAAGATCGTGCCCTCTTCGGCCTCGAACGAGACGTCGTCGAGCGCCACGATGCCGCCGAAGCGAAGTGAGGCGTTCTGGAGCGAGAGAAGGCCCATCCCGGTTGGCGCGATGCTATGGATTCCGCGAGCGGGCGTCGAGATACTCCTGCCACAGGTGCTCCATCGTCGTCTGCCGCGGCGCCGCCTCGGCGACCGGGTCATAGGGCGTGTACCCGACGGCTCGCACGATGAAGTCACGGCGGCGGTCGACGTCGAGCACGTTGATGCACCCCGGTGCCTGCTCGAACGCGCCGAGGAACACTCGGTCGCCCGTCAGCGCGCGGCCGAGGATCGACCGGTTGACGGCGCCGTGGAGCACGAGGAGGGCGACGTCCCAGTCCTCGTCCGCGAGGAGCCCGTCGAGCTCGGGGAGAACCCGGTCGAAGAGGGCGCCGATCGTCTCGCCGCCGAGGAACCGGGTGTCGAGCGGCACGACGCCGCGGAAGGCGACCGTCATCAACTCCTGCACGACCTCCGGCGCGACGCCGCGGAGCTCGCCGCTCTCGATCTCGCGCAAGCCGGGGATCGCTTCGATCTCGGCGTCCGGCACGACGGCGCGCGCCGTCTCGACCGTGCGCGGGAGCCCGCTCGTGATCACGCGATCGAAGCGCAGGCTGTGCAACGCGTCCGCAGCGGCGAGTGCCTGCTCTCGGCCGTGCTCGGTGAGCACGACCTCGCGAGGATGCTCGCCCTGGAAGTACCGCACCTCCGCGTGGCGCATCAGGTAGATGCGCCTACGGGGCGGTGGGCTCACTGCGCGGCGCGCAGCGAGCGGCCGCCCGCCGCCTGCATGCCCGCGAGCATCCCGGGTGGGGCCGCGCCGTCCGGGAAGCGCTCGACGAGCGCGCCGAGCAGCGCATCGGCGTCCCAGCGCTCGTCCGAGGCGAAGAGCTCTCCCGCCGTCCAGCCCTGCAGCGCGTTCACGGCGCCGCCCCAGACATGGAAGACCTGGCCGGTGATGCTCTGAGCCTCGTCGGCGCAGAGCGCGACGACGAGCGGCGACATGTTGCCGGGATCGAGCGGGTCGAAGCCGTCGCCGGGAGCGCTCGTGTCGAACGTCTCCTCGGTCATCCGGGTGCGGGCGTTCGGCGCGATGCAGTTGACGGTGACGCCGTAGCGCTGCAGCTCCTGCGCGGCGATCAGCGTGAAGGCGGCGATTCCCGCCTTCGCGGCGCCGTAGTTCGCCTGGCCGACGTTGCCGAAGACGCCCGACGGGCTGGACGTGTTGATCACACGGCCGCGCACCTCGTCGCCCGCCTTCGAGCGCTCGCGCCAGTAGGCGGCGGCATGGCGCGTCGGCGCGAAATGCCCCTTGAGGTGCACGGCGATCACGGCGTCCCACTCGTCCTCGGTCATGTTCACGAGCATGCGATCGCGCAGGATCCCCGCATTGTTGACGAGGATGTCTAGCCGTCCGAATCGCTCGATCGCCTGCTCGACCATGCGTCCGGCGCCGGCGAAGTCGGCGACGTTCTCGCCGTTCGCCGCCGCCTCGCCGCCCGCCGCCTCGATCTCCGCGACCACCTGATGCGCAGTCGTGTCGTCCCGGCCCTCGCCGGAGAGCGCGGCGCCGAGGTCGTTGACGAGAAGCTTCGCCCCCGCCGCCGCCAGCGCGAGCGCGTGTGCGCGGCCGATCCCGCGCCCCGCGCCCGTGACGATCGCCACCTTGCCCTCGAGGCTCGGCATGGGCTGGAGCATACGGCGTCAGTGCAACCAGGTTGCAGTGCAACCTGGTTGCAGCCTCAGCCTTTCTGCTGCCGCTTGCGGAACTGGTGCAAGAGCTTCGACTTGCCCGCCGACTTCGGTGCCGGTTCGGGCTCCTTCGGCTCGTGCTCGCCGAGCCAGCGCCCCGCGGCGTCGTCGGCGTCGACCCCGACGTTGCGTTCGCGCTCGCGCATCTTCGCGACCGTTCGTCTACTCGGAGGGCGCTTCACCGTATGTCTCAAGGTACCGCGGCGACGCGATCCGCAACCTCGCCTCGACGTCCGCCTTCACACGCTGAAGCGTGCCCGGCGGCACCTCGCCTGCACGGATCAGGCGCGCGAGCTTCCGCTCGTCGGCGTCGTCCTCCACCGGCAGCGCCCCGAGCTCGCGGTAGACGATCGAGAGCGCATTCATCGCCACCAGCATGCGGAAGCGCAGGCGCTGGTCGGTGAGCGTGGGCAGGATCTCGCCGCCCAGGAACTCCTGGATCGCCTCCGTCAGCTCGCGCGCCGTCGGCCTCTCGCTCACGTATCCACCTTCTCGAGCAGATCGACGATCTCGTATTCGACCTCGGCGCCGAGCCGGCCGAGGATCGCGAGCTCGACGCTCCGGTCGAGGCCGCTCAGGTGACGCTGCATCTGCGTCAGGCAGCCGATCGCCCAGCCGACGTTGCCTGCGAGCTCCCAGTAGTCGAGCTCGGCCTGAGTCACGTCGCGGCCGGTCAGCTCGTTGTAGCGCTCGACGTACGGCTCGACCGGCCCCACGCCGCCGAGCCGGTTCTGCGGCACGCCGAACCGCCACGCCCGCACGAGCGAGAAGGCGAGATCGCGGACGGGGTCGTCGAGGTGCGCGAACTCCCAGTCGAGCACGCCGGCGAGCCCCTCCTCGCGGACGACGAGATTCCCGATCCGGTAGTCGCCGTGGACGACGACCGGCTCGCGCTCGGGCGGACGGTGCTCGCGGAGCCAGAGGAGGCCGAGCTCGATCGCGGGGTGGGGCTCGCCGACCTCGTCGAGCTCGTCGACCATCCGCTCGAGTCGTGCGGTCGGGAGAAAGGGAAGCCGCGACGCCGGGATCGCGTGGATCTTCGCGATCTCCTCCGCCATCTCCACGGGCAGCGCCGCTCGGGCGCGCCCGAGCTCCTCGCGCCTGACGATGCGGCGGCCGATCGTCTCGCCCTCGAGCCGCTCCATCACGAACGCCTCGCGCTCGTCCAGGTCGGGGATGTATCCGTACGGGCGAGGCACCTTGACGCCTGCCTCGTAGGCGGCTTCGAGGACCGAGTACTCGTCGAGGAGGGAGAGCGTGTGCCGGTGAATCACGCCCACCGC
>DASSGL010000263.1:0-2794 GCA_035693525.1 Gaiellaceae bacterium
GTCAGCAGCCCGACCTGGGCGTGGACGAAGCGGGCGCACGCGCGCGCCAGCACCGCGTGGACGGGGTTCTGCTTCTGGGGCATGGTGGAGGAGCCCCCGCCCTCCCGCTCCGACACCTCGCCGAGCTCCGTCTGGGCCAGCAGCACGACGTCGAGGCCGATCTTGGACGCAGCGCGCGCGGCTCCGTCGAGAGCGGCTGCGAGCTCGGCCACCGGGGTGCGGTTCGTGTGCCACGGGATCAGCGGCTCGCGAAGCCCGAGCTCCGCAGTGAAGAGGGCGGCGACCTCGGGCCCCTCGTCGCCGAGCGCCGCAAGCGTGCCTGCAGCACCCCCGAGCTGGGCGGGGAGCTCCAGCGCCGCCAGCTGGTGCCGCGCGTCCAAGAGCGCGGAGAGCCAGCCAGCCGCGACGAGCCCGAAGGTCGTCGGCACAGCCTGCTGCATGAGCGTTCGCGCGGCCATCGGCGTCGAGCGATGCTCGTACGCGAGACGGGCGCAGGCTGCGGCGGCAGCCTGCAGCTCGCCCTCGAGCAGGTCCAGAGCCTCGCGGGCGACCAGCATCGCAGCGGTGTCGAGGACGTCCTGGCTCGTCGCTCCCAGGTGGGCGAACGGCGCCGCGTCGTCGGCGATGCCGTCGCGCAGGGCGCGCACGAGCGGCTCGGCGGGGTTCCCGACGGTGCGCCCGGCCTCCGCGAGCGCGCCGATGTCGAAGAGCGAGGGGCGGCAGGCGTCGGCGATCGCCGCCGCGGCGGGCGCGGGAACGACGCCGGCATGCGAGAGGGCGGTTGCGAGTGCGCGCTCGACGTCGAGCATCCTCGCGAGCCAAGCCTCGTCGGACACGGCGTCACGAAAGGCGACGGGTACGAACAGGGACGCGAACGTGGTCAATGCGCGAAGAACACTGTCGCCCGGTCGCCCTGGAGACGGATGTCGAAGCGGAGCCGTGCGCCGTCTTCCTGCGCGACGAGGGTCGCCCGGTCGTCGACGTCGAGCGCGGCGAGCACGGGATCGGCGTCGTTGGCCTGCTCCTCGTCGGGGAAGTAGATGCGCGTGAGCTGGTGGCGGAGGAGGCCGCGCGCGAAGACGTACACGTCGAGGTGCGGCGCGCCCGTCTCGGGCGCGGGCTTCGCGAGACGGAAGCGGAACCGGCCTTCGCCGTCCGTCCCGCTGCGCCCCCACCGTCGTGCCGATGCGTCCCACACCTCGACCATGCCGTCGACCACCGGCTCGCCCTGCCCGTCGAAGAGCTGTCCCTCGAGCTCAAGCCCGCCGGGCACGAGCTCGTTGTCGTCCCTGCGGCAGAGCCCGATCTCGTAGTAGGGCCCGACGGTCTGCGACGGCGTGCGCATGAGCGTCACGGGGTCTCCTCCAGCGGCGTCGCGTCGCGACCTCCGCGCCCGAGCACGATGTCCCACTGGAAGCCGAGCGCCCAATCGGGCCGAGTCGTCGCGAGGTCGAACCGGCACACGAGAAGCTCTCGCGACCGCGGGTCTCGAACGGCGTTGAAGATCGGATCGAAGGCGAAGAGCGGATCGCCGGGGAAGTACATCTGCGTCACGAGGCGTTGCGCGAACATCCGGCCGAAGATCGAGAAGTGGATGTGTGCAGGGCGCCATGCGTTCTCGTGATTGCCCCACGGATACGCGCCCGGCTTGATGGTCACGAAGCTGTATCTCCCATCGTCGTCCGTCAAGCAGCGGCCCGCACCGGAGAAGTTGGGGTCGAGCGGAGCGGGATGACGGTCGACCTCGTGCCGGTAGCGGCCGCAGGCATTCGCCTGCCAGATCTCGACGAGCGCCCCGGGGATCGGCCCGCCGTCCTCGTCGAGGACGCGTCCGGTGACGACGATCCGCTCGCCGAGCGGCTCGCCCTCGTGCTGGACCGTGAGATCGTTGTCGTTCTCGCCGAGAACGTCCGGCCCGAAGACAGGGCCGGCGAGGTCGTGCAGCTCCTCCGGCTGCGTGACGAGCGGCCGGTCGGGTGCACGCCGGCGCGTCGAGCGGTAGCCGGGGTAGTCGACCTGCACCTCCGGGCCGAGGCTCGGATCGTCGGGCAGGACGATCGGCGAGTCCTCAACCTGCATGTGTCGGCTCTCCCTTGGTATGGAGGGCGCGCAAAGCGTCGAGCTCACGCTCGGTCGGCGGCGAGGTCTCGGCGAGCGGAGAGGAGACGCGAAGCTCCCAGCCCGTGGCCGCGCGTGCGTCGTCGGCAGAGACGCCGGGGTGCACCTGGACCAACCGGAGCTCGCCGTCGACCGGCTCGAGCACGCCCAGGTCGGTGACGACGACGCGCACGTTGTCGCCGACGCTCGTCGTGAAGTCGAGCTTCTCGACGAACGCGCGGCGCGTGTGCCGAAGCATCACGAACACCTCGTGAACGCCGATCGCGATCTCAGGTGCGCCGCCGCCGCCCGGCAGGCGCACCGTCGGATGGTCGTACTCGCCGATGACGGTGCTGTTCAGGTTCCCGTGACGATCGATCTGCGCGGCGCCGAGAAAGCCGACGTCGATCCGTCCGCCCTGGAGCCAGTACGCGAACATCTCCGGGACGGAGACGACGGTGTCGGCGGTCTCGGCGAGCTCGCCGTCGCCGATCGAGAGGGGCAGCTCGACCGGCTTCGCGCCGATCGTCCCGCTCTCGTAGATCAGCACGCAGTTCGGCGCGTGCGTGCGACGCGCGAGATTCGCCGCCTTGCTCGGCAGGCCGATCCCCACGAAGCAGACCTTCCCGTCGGCAAGCCGCCGCGACGCCTCGACCGCCATCATCTCGTCGGTCGTATAGGCGCTGCTCATGCCGAC
>DASSGL010000264.1:0-5230 GCA_035693525.1 Gaiellaceae bacterium
GGATCGACCCGCCCCTCGAACGGGCAACCGAAGGACACCGAGATCGTCACCGTGGCAGGCGTCTCGCCCGCGGCGGCGAGGATCGCCTCCGCGCGCGCGACGGCCTCGGCGAGCGTCGCGTTGCCGTTCCGCTCGTTGAAGGTCTCAGTCGCGCCGAACGTGACGTTGACGCGGTCGAGACCTGCCGCCGCGAAGCGCTCCCAGCCGCGCTCGTTCAGCACGAGCCCCGAGTACTCGACGCCGGCTCGACGCTCGATCGCAGCGACCACCTGCTCGGCGCCTGCCATCTGTGGCACGCGGTCGTCGCGGACGAAGCTCACCGCCTCGATGCGCCGAAGCCCGGCGGCGGCGAGACGGTTCACGAGCTGCGCCCGCACCTCCGGCTCGACGACGCCCGGCTCGTTCTGCAGCCCGTCGCGCGGGCCGACGTCGCAGAGCGTCACGCGCACGCGGCCAGCGTACTCACCGCGTCCCGAGCTCCATCCTCAGCAGACGCGGGATCGCCGCGCCCGCCCGCGCGTACACGGGCGGCCGCACGCCACGCTCCTCCGCCGCCTCGCACGCCATGATCGACGCACGAACGAGGCCGCCGCCGATGCGGCGGAGCGGCTCCGGCGGCAGCGACGGCACCCTTCGCGTCGCGAGCGGGAGCCGCGTCCACTCGTCGTCCGAGGCGAGAGCGAGCGAGGCGAGGACCTGGCCGCCGAGCCAGCTCGGTCCGACGCCGTGCCCCGAGTACCCGGCGCCGTAGTGGATGCGCGTGCCCGGCTTCGTTCCGAAGAACGGCAGATGGTCGGCCGAGACGTCGATCGGACCGCCCCACGACCGCTCGATCCGCGCTGCGTCGAGCCCCGGGAGCAGGCGCCTCAGACCGGCCGCAGCTCGCTCTGCTGTCGGACGATCGCGGCTGAAACGAGCGTCCACCCGACCGCCGAACCCGATCGGCCCCGAGCCGCTGCCCATCAGCACCCGCCCGTCGTCGAGCGTGCGGAAGTAGTGGATGAACATCCTCCCGTCGACGATCGCCTCTCCCCCGGTCCAGTTGATCTGCTCGAGCAGCTCGGGCACGGGCTCGGTCAGGACGACGTACGAGCCGAAGTTCGTCAGGCTGCGCGACGCCGGCCTCCATGACGTCAGCGCCGCGTTCGTCGCGAGCACGATCTCGGGTGCGCGCAGGACGCCCGCAGGCGTCTCGACCTCGCCCTGCCGTACGCGCAGCGCCGGCGTGCGCTCGTGCACCGCCACTCCCGCCGCGAGCGTGCGCCGCCGCAGTGCGCGGACGAGCAGCCCCGGGTGCACCGTTGCTCCGTCGCGGAAGTAGACCGCGTTGCGGAAGACCGGCGAGCGGACTCGCTCCGAGAGCTCCTCGCGCGAGAGCCGCACCGCCTCCTCCCGATGCCCGACCTCGGACGCCGCCGCGACGGAACGGTCGATCGCGGCGTCCTGCGCCGGCGCCGCCGAGACGTTGAGGCGGCCGCCTTCCCGGAGCCACACGTCCTCGCCGAGGGCACGCACGGCGGGGACGATGCGCTCGCCGGCACGGCAGAGGCGCAGCGACTCCTCCACGCCGAGCACCGGCAGCACCGACCCGAGCGCCGCCCAGTAGCCGTGACAGAAGCCGCCGTTGCGCCCGCTCGGGCCCGCGCCGCACAGCTCGGCCTCGACGAGCGCCACGCGCAGATCCGGGGCGCGCTCACGCAGCGCCAGCGCGGTCCAGAGCCCGGTGTAGCCGCCGCCGACGATCGCCACGTCGGCGCGCGCGTCTCCGTCCAGCGCAGGCGCGGCCGGCGCGCCGTCCTCCCGCGCGAGCGCATCCTCGAGCCACCAGGACGGCAGACGTGGATCCGGCGTCACGCAGTCGCGAGCCGCTTCGCGCGCCGGTTCTGCCAGAGCACGTTCGCAAGCATGCCGCCGACCGCGACGACGAAGATCGCCGTGCCGACGACGTTGATCTGCGGCGGCACGGCGACGCGCGCCGCTCCCCAGACGAAGAGTGGGAACGTCGTCACCGTCCCGGCGTTGAAGTACGTGATCACGAAGTCGTCGACGGAGAGCGCGAACGCCAGGAGCCCGGCGGCGAGAACGCCCGGCGCGATCAGCGGCAGGGTGACGCGGAAGAACGTCACCACCTCGTTCGCGCCGAGGTCCATCGCCGCCTCCTCGAGATGGCGATCGAAGCCGACGAGCCGCGCCCGAACCGTCACGACGACATACGAGATGTTGAACATGATGTGGGCGATCAGGATCGTGCCGAAGCCCTGCGGGACCTTCCAGTTGAGAAAGAGAGTGAGGAGCGACGCACCGAGCACGATCTCGGGCGTCGTCATCGGCACGAAGATGAGGAGGTTCGTCGTCCCGGAGCCGCGAAAGCGGTAGCGGACGAGCGCCAGCGCGATCAGGGTGCCGAGAATCGTCGAGACGAGCGCCGACAGGAAGGCGATCTCGAGCGAGACCCGGATTGCGCTGCCGAGCCCCGGATACGCCAGTGGATCCTCCCAGTTCTTCATGGTGAAGCCGGACCACGTGTAGTTGAAGCGGCCGAGAGGATTGTTGAACGAGAAGACGATGACGATCGCGATCGGCAGGAACAGGTAGCCGAGCGCGAGGAGTGCGTAGACGTCCAGCGCGTGACGGCGGACGCGTGCGATCATCGCGCCGCCGCCGAGGTGAGCCGGTCGGTCCCGAGCGCCCGGGCGAAGATCAGGACGAGCACGAGGATCGCCCCCATCAAGATGAACGAGAGCGCGGCGGCGGTCGGATACTCGCGCAGCGAGAGGAACTCCGACTGGATGACGTTCCCGATCATGTACTGGCGCGGCGTTCCCAGCAGCTGCGCGTTGATGAAGTCGCCCATCGCGGGGATGAAGGTGAGCAGGACGCCTGCGAAGACACCGGGCAGAGAGAGCGGCAGCGTCACGCGGAGAAACGAGACGACTCGGTTCGCGTAGAGGTCGCCCGCCGCCTCGATCAGCCTGTGGTCGACCTGCTCGAGGCTGACGTAGAGCGGAAGCACCATGAACGGGAGGAAGTTGTACGTGATGCCCGCCACGACGGCGGCCGAGGTCGCGAGCAGGCGGCCGTCCGGGCCCAGGATGTGCAGATCCCTGAGCACGGTGACGACGATGCCGCTGTCGGAGAGGATCGTCTGCCAGGCGAGCGTGCGGATGAGATACGTGACGAAGAACGGAGCGATCACGAGCAGGAGCAACAGGTTCTTCCAGCGCCCGCCGCGAAAGGCGATCCAGTACGCGAGCGGGTAGCTGATCACCAGTGCGATCGCGGTCGCGAGCGCGGCGTACTCGAGCGAGCGGACGAACTGGGTGCGGTAGGTGGAGAACGCGTCGCTGAAGTTGCTCCACGCCCAATCGAAGGTGAACAGCGGAAAGAGGCCCGTCTCCAGCGACATCTTCGCCAGATAGACCATCGGCACGACGAAGAAGAGGACGAGCCACGCCGTGCCCGGCGCGAGCAGCGCGTACGGCGCGAAGGCCTTCGAACGGAGCCTATGCACCGATCAGCTTCTGGAACTCATGCTTGTACTTCTGGTTCTGGACCGCCTTGACGTCGAATGAATGCGCGTTCGCGAGCATCTCCTTCGTCGGGAAGATGAGCGGGTTCTTGGCGACCGCCGGATCCGACTTGAGCAAGACCTTGTCCGCGCCGACGACCGGGCAGATGTAGTTGACGTAGTCCTCGACCTCGGCGGCGATCTCCGGGCGGTAGTACCAGTTCATCAGCACCGATGCGGCGTACGCGTTGCCGCCCTTCGGGATCAGCATGTTGTCCGTCCAGATGATGCCGCCGTCCTTGGGCAGGACCCACTTGAGGCCCGGATGGTCGATCTGCAGCTGCACCATGTCGCCCGACCACGCAAAGCACGCCCACACGTCGCCCTTGGCGAGGAGCGGCGCATAGTCGTTGCCGGTGAACTGGCGCACCTGGCCGGAGTCGACCGCCTTCTTGATCTTCTTCACGGCGCGCTCGAACGATGCGTCGGTCACCTTCTCCGGGTCGTCGCCGTTCGAGGCGATGACGAGCCCCATCGTGTCGAAGATCTGGTTGAGGAGCGTCACCTTGCCCTTGAGCTTCGGGTTCGTGAGCAGCTCGTCGACCGAGGTGATGTCGCCGCCGACCTTCTTCGGGTCGTAGCCGATGCCCGTCATCCCGGACTGCCACGGCAGGCTGTACTCGCGGTCGGGGTCCCAGGCCGGGTGCGCTTGGGTCGGCTGGAGGTTCGCGATGTTCGGGAGCGCACTCTTGTCGAGCTTCTCGAGCCAGCCGAGCTCGATCATGCGCGCGGGGAGGGCGGACAAGTCGGTCAGCACGATGAGGTCGCGGCCGATCGACTGCCCTTGCGAGAGCGGGCCTTCGATCTTGCCGAAGAACGAGTCGTTGTCGTTGATGTCCTCGATGTAGCGGACGTTGGCCTTGTACTTCGCCTCGAACTGCTGCAGCGACGGCCGCGTCTTCTTCTTCTCGTTCACGTCGATGTAGAGCGGCCAGTTAGAGAACGTGATCGTCTTCGGCAGCGCCTTCGTGCCCCCCGAGGCTGCGGTCGTGCTCCCGGACGAGCCGCCGCCGCACGCAGCGAGGAGGCCCGGGACTGTGAGGACGGTGCCGCCGGCCGCAGCGCGCCGGAGGAATTCGGAACGGGTGTATCGCTGGGTTGTCACGAGCCCTCCTGGACGTCGACGACGAATGTGCACTCCGGGCTCCACCCCAAGGCGAGCCTCTCACCGGGCGCGGCGCCGTTCGCGCCCGGACGGTCGTTCTGGACATAGACGGTGATCGCGCCTGCCGGCGTCTCGACGAGATACTGGGTGGAGACGCCGATGTACGCGCTCTCGGTGACGACGCCGCTGAGCGTGTTCGGCTCCCCTTCGCCGAGGCGAAGCTTCTCGGGACGAACTCCGATCTGGATCTTGCCGACGCGGCCGCGCAGCAGGTCACGCGGCACATGGACCACGGTGCCGTCCTCGAGTCGGACGCGGTCCTCGCCGACCGTCGAGCCGTAGAGCAGGTTCGAGACGCCGAGGAAGCCGGCGACGAAGGCGGTCTGCGGCTGCTCGTACAGCTCCGTCGGCGTGCCCTGCTGCTCGATCCGCCCGCCGTCCATGATCACGATCTGGTCGGCCATCGTCATCGCCTCCTCCTGGTCGTGCGTGACGTGGACGAACGTGATCCCGACCTCGTGCTGGATGCGCTTCAGCTCGAGCTGCATCTCCTTGCG
>DASSGL010000265.1:0-6729 GCA_035693525.1 Gaiellaceae bacterium
CGTGCTGGCGGATGCGGGGGTCGACGTCACGTCCCAGGTCGCCTCCCCGGACGAGCTCCTGTCGGCCGTCGATCGAGATCGGCCGGACGCGGCCGTCGTCGACATCCGAATGCCGCCGTCCTGGAGCGACGAAGGGCTTACGGTCGCACGCGAGATCCGTGCCCGGTTTCCCGGCGTCGGCGTGCTGTTGCTCTCGCAGTATGTCGAGCCCGAGTACGCGCTCCGGCTGCTCGAGGGGAGAAGCGCGGGTATGGGCTACCTGCTCAAGGAACGGGTGCTCGACGTAACCGACCTCGTAGAAGCGCTCGAGCGGGTCGCCTCGGGCGGAACCGTCGTCGACCCGACTCTCGTCGAGCAGCTCCTCGGGCGAACGCGCGACCAGAGCCCGCTCGACGAGCTGACGCCACGTGAACGTGAGGTGCTGTCACTCATGGCCGAGGGGTTGACGGACCGCGGGATCGCCGAGCGCCTCTTTCTCACTACCAACACGGTCGAAACCCACATACGGCACATCATCGGCAAGCTCGAGCTCCCGGACACGCGGGCCGACAACCGTCGCGTGCACGCCGTTCTCGCCTATTTGCGGGCGGGCTGAGCGGGGCTCGCCGGACTTGTTCTTGTGGCGGCGGCCCCGTGCGGCTACCGTTTCCCGGCTGCGGCATTGCTGCCCGACCCGCCCGACGGAGCGCAGATGCCTTTCCGACACCCACGCCGGCTTTCCGCCGCCGTCTTCGTTGCGGCGCTGGCGGCGGCTGCCCTGAGCGCGGCGACGGACGCCGCGCACAAGGCGCCCCACATCCAGGGTCCGGGGACGGCCTGCGGCGGTACGCTCTGGCGACTGATGACCCTGAGCGACCGTGCCCGCTATACGGTCAATCTCCGCGGCGAGCCGATGACGATCGCGAAGCTCTCCGAGCTCCAGCCACCGAAGCGGATCGGCCGCGCGCGCAGCACGGCCTTTCAGCGACAGGTCTGGCGCCTTCATGCGGTCATCGACCGCTACCGCATGGCGTCGAACGGCGAGATCGTCCTCATCCTCTACAGCATCGAGACTGGGCAATACATGAACGCGTACCTCCCGAGCCCGCAATGCCTCGGGCCTCGTGCGCGTGACCGCACCGGAATGATCGCCGCGCGTCGCGAGCTCGTCTCGCACTGTCCGGCGGTCACCACCGGGTGGCAGCTGTTGGGGGTTACGGTCGACGTGGGCGGCGTCGGCTTCTGGAACCCGAGCACTGCGACTCGTGGCTCGTTGAAGAACGGTGCGGAGCTGCGGCCGCTGACGAACTTCAAGATCGTCTCCGGCTGCGGAGTCCCCTGAGTCGCGTGGGCGCCGCAGTCTCAGAAGCAGAGCGCAAGACGGCGCGCCGCCGCCGCCTGTCCCCGGCCGGTGCCGCGACCGCCGTCAAGCAGCGTGTCCAGCTCGCGTTCCTCGTCCTGCTCGCGCTCCTCGTCGCAGTTCTTCTCACCGCGGTGCTCGCCACCTTCAACCTGTATCGGTCGGCGGAGGACCACTACGTCGGCTTCGCGCTGCCGCTCCGGACGGCGGCACTGGACGTGCGGTTCCAGATGGAGCAGGAGGAGAGCGGCGTGCGCGGCTACGTCATCACCTCCGACCGCACCAGCCTCAAGCCGTATTTCGAAGGCCGCGACGGCGTGACGCAAGATCTCCAGCAGCTTGCGAGGCTGACGAAGGGCCACCCCGAGCTGACCGCCCGGGTCCGGAAGGTGCGCCGCGAGGTGATCGCGCTGCACGGCTTCTACGACAGGCTCATCACCTTCACCGCAGACAGTCCGGGCGGCCTGGCCCGCGCGAAGCGGGAGTTGCTCGCAGCCGAAGGGCTGTCCAAGCAATTCCGCGAGACTGCGGGCCTCCTGCAGGACGACACAACACGGTTCGTGCAGACGACGCGGAGCAGCCAACGCGCAACCTATCGGCGAACGCTCGCGACGCTGATCGTCGCCGGCGGCCTCGCACTCGTCGTCGCCCTGGCGCTCCTCACGAAGCTCCCCGAGCGCCTGCGCCGCCTCTACGCCTCGGAAGAGGAGGCCCGCCTGCAGTCCGAACAGGGCGCGAACGCCGCACACGCGCTCGCCCATGTCTCGGACGCGGTCTTCCTCGTCGACGACGAGGGCACGATCCGTTTCTGGAACGCCGCCGGTGAACAGCTCTTCGGCATCTCGGCCGTTGCGGCGGTCGGGAAGCAAGCGGTCGCCGTCGTCCCCGACTACGAGCGGCTCGTCGAGGCTGCGCAACGGCGCGACCGCTTCGTTCCCGTGCGCATCGAGGGCGACGAGCGGTGGCTGACGCCTGCTCTCAGCCGGTTCGAAGGCGGCAGCGTGCTCACGATCGGCGACTCGACGGCAGGCTACGTGCTGGAGCGGACACGCGCGGACTTCGTCGCGACCGCCTCGCACGAGCTTCGCACGCCGCTGACGGCGGTGTACGGCGGCGCCCGCACCCTGGTCGCGCACCGCGACAGCCTCGAGCGCGGCCAGCAGGAACGGCTGCTGCGGATGATCGAGCAGGAGTCCGAGCACCTCGTGCAGATCGTCGACCAGCTCCTCGTGAGCGCCCAGCTCGATCGCGGCGGCGTGCACCTCGACGAGTCGGAGGTCGACGTGATCGCCCTCTGCCAGGGGCTCGTCGACTCGGCCCAGATGCGTGCCCTCGGCCGCAACACGGTCATGCTGCAGACGCCCACGTCGATGGAGACGCTGCGCTGCGACGAGCAGCTCCTGCGACAGGTCCTCGTGAACCTCGTCGAGAACGCCGTCAAGTACTCGCTCTCGGGCGGCCGCGTCGACCTCATCGTGAGCGATGAGCCGAGCTGGGTCCGCTTCGAGGTCGTCGACGAGGGCATCGGGATCCCGCCGTCGGAGCAGGAGCGGATCTTCGAGAAGTTCTACCGTCTCGACGCCGCGATGAGCCGCGGTGTAGGCGGCTCCGGGCTGGGGCTCTACATCTCCCGCGAGATCGTGATGCAGATGGGCGGCACGCTCACCGTGCACTCCTCGCCCGGCTCCGGCTCGACCTTCGTCGTCGTGCTGCCGCGGCCGGACGAGGCGCCGAAGGCGGTGCCTGAAGCGGCTGTGTCAGGCTCCGCCGACGGCGGAGCCTGACAAGCTTCTCACTACGCGACGACGAACGAGCCTCGGATCTTCCTGCCCTTGTCCGACCTGAAGACGTAGGTGCCGGGCTTCAGGGTGAACGTCCAGCGCGACGTGCCGGTCTTCGCCACACTCGTCGCCTTGTCGAGGCCGGGTCCCTTGAGATGGAAGTTCAGAGTCTTCGACCGGTCGTTGACGATGATCAGGTACTTGCCCGGGTCTATGCGCTTCGCGACGCCGCCGGGCTGTTTGACGGTGATCGTGTTGCGGGGACCGACGAACGCCTCGAGCGTGCCGGTGGCGAGGCCGCTGCGAATTGCGCTTGGAAAGAGCTGCGTGAAGTTCGGTAGCGAGCTGATGACGCCGAACTCCTTCGCGTACTTCGCGAGCTGCAGCAGCTTGGCCCGGTCGATCACCGGGCTCCACACGGCGAGGCGCGAGTTCTGCGCGCCTGCGGGCAGAAGCGCCCGGATCTCGTCCGGGTGGCTCTGCGCGTAGGCGAGCGACTCGTCCATCGCCGCCTTGAAGCTCTTGGCGAGCGTCTGGTTCGACTTGAGCCAGTCGCTCAATGCGGCGTAGCCCCCGTTCGGGAAGAAGTTCGAGAGCGTCGGCCCGGGAGCGAGGACGGTCCGGTCGCCGTCGAGGTTGAGCGCCTGCGAGAGGAACGGCTCGGGCGTCCAGATCGCGTCGACCTGGCCGTTCGAGAGCGCGGAGCGCATCGACGGGAACGGCAGCGCCAGCAGGTGGACCGAGTTCGGGTCGACGTTCAGCTTCTTCAACGCGGCCTTGATGATCACCTCGCCGACGCCCTTGAGCGCATTCACCGCGATCGTCTTGCCGGCGAGGTCGGCAGGCGTGCGAATCGAGGAGTTGCCCTTGACCAGGATGTTCTGCCAGTTGTCCGCGGTCGAGGTTCCCTCGACTTCGCTCGCCGCGACGAGTGTCAAGGGAATGCCCTGCGTGCGCGCGATCATCATCGGCACGTAGCCGAGGTAGCCGATGTCGCCGTTGTGATTGGCCAGCGCGAGCACGATGTCGTTTCCGCTCTGGAGCGTCTGCTTCTTGATCTCGATCCCGTGGGCCGAGAAGAAACCCTTCGCGATCCCCAGGTCCATCGGAAGTGCATTTGCGATCGGAAGCGTGTCGATGGTGATCGTCGTCAGCGCCGCCCGGTCCGGCGCACCCGACGCCGAGCCCCCGAGGGCTCCAAAGAACGCGAGCACGCAGACGACGAAGGCGACCCTCCGGTGCAGACTCATCCTTCTCCCTCCTCCTGTAGGAGCTTCACAACGTGGTCAAGCCGACGTAGTTCTCCGCCAGCGACGTCGCGGCCGCGGCGGACGAGGTGACGTACCGAAGCTGCGAGAGCTGGAGCTGTGCGTCGAATGCATCGCCTCCTTCGAGCCGGTGCAGCATCGTGGTCATCCAGTACGAGAAGTGCTCGGCCCGCCACACCCGCCGAAGGCACGCGTCGGAGTAGCCGTCGAGGCCCGCACTGTCGCCGGTGCGGTACCAATCGACGAGCGCCTCGGCGAGGATCCGCACGTCCGAGATCGCGAGGTTGAGCCCCTTCGCGCCGGTGGGCGGGACGATGTGCGCGGCGTCGCCGGTCAGGAAGAGTCGTCCGTGCTGCATAGGCTCGACGACGAAGCTCCGCATGCCCGTCACGCCCTTCTCGAGGATCGGGCCCTCGTCGAGCGTCCAGCCGTCGAGACGCGTGCGTTCGTGCAGCTCCTCCCAGATCCGCTCGTCCGACCAGTCCGCGACGTCCTCGTCGTGGCGGACCTGCACGTAGTACCGCGAGCGCGTCGGCGAGCGCAGGGAGAGGAGCGCGAACCCGCGTGGGTGATGGGTGTACACGAGCTCCTGCATCGACGGGGCCACGTCGGCGAGGATGCCGAGCCACCCGAACGGGTACTCGCGCTCGAACGCGCGCAGCACTCCTGGCGGAATCGAGTCGCGGCACACGCCGTGAAAGCCGTCGCACCCCGCGACCACGTCGCATTCGAGCTCGTGCTCGTTGCCGTCGTGCGTGAATCGAATACGAGGACGCTCCGACTCGATGGCGTGCACGGTGACCCCGTCGACCTCGAAGAAGAGCGGTAGGCCGCTCTCGATCCGCGCCGCGATCAGGTCCTTCACGACCTCCGTCTGGCCGTAGATGAGGATCGAGCGACCGGTGAGGTCCCGCATCGGCACGTGGTGGCGCTCGCCGGCGAACTGCAGGTGGATGCCCCCGTGCTCGATGCCCTCGCGGTCCATGCGCGCACCCACGCCCGCGCCGCGCAGCAGGGTCGCCGTGCCTTCCTCGAGCACGCCCGCTCGGATCCGGTGCTCGCAGTACTCGCGGCTGCGGCACTCGAGGACGACCGAGTCGATGCCTTCCACCTCCAGCAGCCGTGCGAGCGTGAGGCCGGCCGGCCCGGCGCCGACGATGCCGACCTGCGTCCTCACTCTTGCGTCTCCTCGAGCACCTGCTGGAAGACGTGAAACGCGCTGTTCGCGGCAGGCACGCCGAGGTAGACGGCGCACTGGAGGAGAACCTCGCCGATCTCGTCGTTCGAGAGCCCGTTCCGCCGAGCGGCGCGAATGTGCAGCGCGAGCTCGTCGAATCGGCCCAGGGCGACGAGTGCCGTCAACGTGATGCAGCTTCGCGTCCGGCGGTCGAGCCCCGGACGCGCCCAGATCTCGCCCCACGCGTACCGGGTGATGAAGTCCTGGAAGTCCTTCGTCTCCTCGCGCGTGCACTCGATCGCCCGGTCGACGTGCTCGTCGCCGAGCACCTCGCGCCTGATGCGCATCCCGTCCTCGCTGCTCATACCGACGCCCTCGACGCCACGTGCGAGAGCACGGCCTCTGCAAAGGTCTCCGGCTGCTCGACGTTCGCGAGGTGGGCGGCATGCGAGATGCCCACGCGCTGCGCACTGCTGATGCCGCCCGCGAGCTCGTCGGCGACGGCGGCCGTTGCGACCGCATCCTGCTCGCCGTAGATCACGAGCGTCGGCGGGACGATCTCCTCGAGCCGGGCGTGAAAGTCGAAGGCCCCCACGGCCTCGCAACAGGCCGCGTAGCCCTCTGCAGGGGTTGTCCGCAGCTCGTCGAGGATGCGCTGGGCCTCGGGAGAGTCGCGGAACGCGGGCGTGAACCACCGCTCGCGCGCCCCGTCCACGGTGTCCGCGGTTCCTCGCTCACGCACTGCGGCCGCGCGCTCGGCGTACATCTGAGGCGTCCCGAGCGACGCTCCGGTGCACGCGAGGACGAGCCGCTCGACTCGCTCCGGCGCTTCGGCGCCGAGCCACATGCCGACCATTCCACCCAGCGACAGCCCACAGAAGGAGAACCGCTCGATCCCGATCCCGTCGAGGAGCGAGAGCAGCGCGCGGCCGATCATGTCGACGGTGACCGGGCCGCTCGCCGGCGGCGACTCGCCGTGACCGGGCAGATCGTGGCGGAGCACGCGCCGCCCTGCTGCGAGGACGTGGATCTGCGAGTCCCAGAGCGCCGTCGTCGTGCCGAGCGCGCCGGAGAGGACGAGTAGCGGCTGCTCGGGTGCGCCGTCGAGTCGGTAGGCGAGCTTCATGCGTGCTCCCCGTACCGCTCGAGCATCCGGTCCACGAA
>DASSGL010000266.1:0-7901 GCA_035693525.1 Gaiellaceae bacterium
TCGGGCACGTAGTTGTCCGAGACGGCGAAGTACTTCTTCGTCTTCGGGTTGTACGTGCTGAGCTTTCCGAGACTGCTGTACTTGCCGACCTTGCGCTGGATCTCCTGGATCACCGGCGCGTGGTTGATCACCTGATCCTCGTACGAGGCCATCGGATGGAGGTTCATGAAGAGGTCGTGGCCGCTCTGCGCCGCAACCTCCGCCGCCGCCCGCGTGTCGAGCAGCGTGTTGTTGATGTGCTCGACGTTCACCTGCACGTCGTTCTTCTCGCCCCACTGCTTGACCCACGTGTTGTCGAACCAGTCGTCGTAGGCAGGCACGAAGTGCACCCACTGGATGATCGTCAGGTTCCCCGAGAGCTGCCTGTCCTTGAACCGAAGCGGCCCCGCGAACGAGAACGGCGGGGCCGCGCCCGAGACCCCGACAGCTGCTGCTCCGACCCCTGCCTTCTTCAGCAGGTCCCGCCTGCTGAGCTTGTCCCCGGACATGCTGACCCTCCTCCTTTCTAGCGGAACGCTCCGCCCGTGAATCCGGCGATGAACCGATTGAGGAACGCGTTGTAGATCAGAGCGAGTGGAATGCTCGGGATCAGGATCGCGGCCATGATCCCGGGCCAGTTGAAGAGATCGCCGCGGATCAGATCGGTGGGAACGCCGACCGTCAGCGTGCGATTCGTCGAGCTCGAGATGAAGGTGATCGCGTACACGAACTCGTTCAGGACGAGTGAGAAGGTGAAGATGACCACGGTGAGGATTCCCGGTATCGAGATCGGGAACACGATGCGGACGAGCGAGCCGATCCGCGAGCAGCCGTCGACGAGCGCGGCGTCCTCGAGCTCCTGCGGGATCGTCTTGAAGAAGCCCATCAGCAACCAGATGGCGAACGGGATGGTGAACGAGGGGTAGACGACGACGAGCGACCACAGCCGATCGCTCAGGTGGAAGTACTGGGAGATCACGCGCGACAGCGGCAGGAAGAGAAGCGTCGGCGGAACGAGGTACGTGAGGAAGATCCCGACGCCCATGCTCCGGCCGACGCGGCCCGACAGGCGCGCGAGCGCATATCCGGCCGGCATCGCCACCGCGAGCGTGATCAGCACCACGAGAAGGCCGACGAAGCACGAGTTGCGCAGCCAGCGCACGTAGTCGGTGTGGTGGAGGAGGTAGCCGTAGTTCGCGAGCGTCGGGTCGAAGCTCCACACCTTCGTCGGGTCGTAGACCTGCGCCTCGGGCTTCAGGGACGTGACGGCCATCCAGAAGAACGGGAACCCGAGGAGGAAGGCGAACGGGACGGCGACGCCGTAGGTGAAGAGCCGGTTCCTCATGTCACTTCCGCCCGCCGTGCGAAGACGAGCATCCCGATGGCGACGAAGGCGAGCACGGGCAGCATGAACAGCGCGATCGCGGCCCCCTCGCCGATGTTGCCCGCGTTGATGCCGGTCTGGAACGCGTACGTCGTCAGCACCTGCGTCGAGTTGAACGGGCCGCCGTTCGTGAGGATGAACGGCACCACCATGTCCGTCGCGGTGAAGATGATCCCGAAGAGGATCGCGACGACCGCGATCGGCAGCTGCAGCGGCAGCGACACGTACCAGAACTTCCGTAGTCCGGTCGCGCCGTCCATCGCGGCGGCGTCGTCGACCTCGGGCGGGATCGACGAGATGCCGGCGATGAAGATGACGACCGCGAACGGGATCGTCCTCCACGCCTGCACCGTGATGATCGACGACATCGCCGCCTTCGGCGTGCCGAGCCAGTTCGGTACGTGCTGCGGGTCGACGATGTGCAGCTTGATGAGGAACCAGTTGAAGATCGACGCCTGCGGGTCGTAGAACCACAGGAAGCCGATGGCGGTCAGCGCGATGGGCGCCGCCCAGGGCAGGAGGACGAGGAAGCGGAGGAACCAGCGGCCGCGGAAGCTGTGGACGAGCGCGTGCGCGAGCAGGCCGGCGCAGACGATCACGACGATCTGGGAGATGACCGTGAAGAGGAACGTGTGCCAGAGCGCACCGCGGAAGATCGGGTCGTGCAGGGCGCGCCGGAAGTTGTCGAGCCCGATCCAGCGGCCGGTGAGGGAGCCCGCTTGCGCGTCGGTGAAGCTCAGGTAGGCCGCGAGCACGAGTGGCACTCCCACGAGCGCGGCAATGAGGAGCACGGCAGGGGAGACGAGGAGCGTCGCGAGGAATCCGCGACGTTCCGTGACGTACCGGAGCCGGCGGCGCCGGCTCCCGGCCACGGCCGCAACCACCCCCATGTGCGGCATGACTCTAACGTGCATCGGCCTCCGGTGCGTCAGCGGCGACCGAGGCCGGTTAACGTACGACGGCGTGGCGGCCATCGAGCTCGACCGGCTGACGAAGGTCTATGCCGACGGGACTCGTGCCGTGCATGAGCTCGACCTCGAGATCGCCGACGGCGAGTTCGTCGTCTTCGTCGGCCCCTCCGGGTGCGGCAAGACGAGCGCCCTGCGGATGATCGCCGGGCTGGAGGACATCACGTCAGGGTCGGTGCGGGTCGGCGGCCGGATCGTGAACGACCTGCCGCCCAAGGCCCGCGACATGGCGATGATCTTCCAGAACTACGCCCTGTACCCGCACATGAACGTGTACGACAACATGGGCTTCGGGCTGAAGATGCGCGGGATCGACCGGGCGGAGATCGCCCGTCGGGTCGAGAGCGCCGCCCGGGTCCTCGGGCTCGCCGAGGTGCTTCGCAAGCGGCCTCGCCACCTCTCCGGCGGGCAGCGCCAGCGCGTGGCGATGGGGCGCGCGATCGTCAGGGAGCCGCAGGCGTTCCTCATGGACGAGCCGCTCTCGAACCTCGACGCGAAGCTCCGCGTGCAGATGCGTGCCGAGATCGCGCGGATCCAGCGTGATCTCGGCGTCACGACCATCTACGTGACGCACGACCAGAGCGAGGCGATGACGCTCGGCGACCGGGTCTGCGTCCTGCGCTCCGGCGTGCTGCAGCAGGTCGACAGGCCGCAAGTGCTCTACGACCGGCCGGCGAACCTCTTCGTGGCCGGCTTCATCGGCTCGCCTGCCATGAACCTCGTCGAGGCCGAGGTCGTCGAGCAGGGTGACGGGCTCGTCGTCCGGTTCGGGCCGCACACGCTCCCCGTCGAGTCGGACGTCCTCTGGGCGCGTCCCGCATTGAAGGCCTACGTCGACCGCAAGCTCGCGCTCGGGATCCGGCCGGAGGACCTCGAGGATGCCGCGCTCGCACCGAGGAGCTCGGCGGCCAGTCGGATCTCGGTGCAGGTGGACATCAAGGAGGACATGGGGCCGGAGGTGTACCTGCATTTCGCGATCGACGCACCGCCCGTCCGTGCGGACGAGCTGCGCGACATCGTGGGAGAGGAGGCTCTCGTCGCGGCGGACGAGCTGACCCATCACCACGGCAGCCCCTGGGTCGCCCGCGTCGGCCGTATGTCCCCCGCACGCGAAGGCGACCACGTGGAGCTCGTCGCCGCCACCGGGCGAATGCACTTCTTCGACCTCGAGACCGGCGAAGCCCTGCTGGGTGCGAAGGAGCTCGCGACGGCGTAGGGATGGCGTCGCCCTGCAACCTGCCTTCAGGCAGGTTGCGGTCGTTCTGACGACTGCCAACAGGCTGAAGCCTGTTGGCTACCTAGACGCCGGCTACGCCGGCGTCCGTGTTCCTATTTCGTCGTGCCGTGCGTGATGTCGGAGACGACGTACGTCGCGACGTCGTCGATCTGCTTCTGCGTCAGGGTTCCCTTGAACGCCGGCATGCCGCCACCGCCGTTCTCCACCTGTTGCCGGACGACCGAGAGCTGCTTCGCCGACGAGATCGACGTCAGGTCGGGCCCGCCGTTGCCGCCGTGGCCGTCGGCGCCGTGGCAGGTCGCGCAGTTCTCGGCGAACGCCGTCTTGCCTGCCTGGGCATTGCCGGCCGCATTCGCGTTGCCGCCGCCCGCGTTGTTCTCGCCTGCGTGGCCCACGCCCTGGCCGGCTCCGGGGGCCTTCGCCGGTCCCTTCGTCCCGCCGAGGCCGAGCAGCCACAGGTTGTCCCCGTGCGGTGAGGCGGCGAGCGCGTTCCCGCCCGCGTAGAAGACGACGTACTCCTTGCCGTTGCGCGAGAAGATCGTCGGCGCGTTGTTCGCTCCCGCTCCGGTCTGCCAGCTCCACAGGAGCTTCCCGTTGCGCGCGTCGTACGCCTGCAGCCGGCCGTCGTTTCGCCCGATGAAGACGAGGTTGCCCTTCGTCGTCGTCGAGCCGGCGTAGCACGACTCCGGCCACCGCTTCTGCCAGGCGATCTTCCCGGTCGTCGCGTCGATGGCGGTGAACGTGCCGACGTTCGAGCCGAAGCCGCCGGCGACCGTGAGCGTGCTGCCGATCGTCGCGGGATGCGGCGCGCCCTTGGCCTGCTTCGCGGGCGGCGCGGTCTCGGCAGTGTTCGCGCTCGGGCCGCTCTGGGCGCAGACGTAGAACATGTGCGTGCCCGGGTTGTAGCTCGACGGCTGCCAGTTTGTTCCGCCCTGCGGGCCCGGCGTGAACGCAACCGGCGTCTTCCAGTACGGGGTGTAGATCCCCTTCGCGCGGATCACCGTGACCGTCTTCGCGTTCTTCTGCGCCGCGCTCACTTGCTTCACGAGCTGCTTGTACTGCACGTCCGAGAGCGAGTGCGGGACGAACGGCGCATAGCTCGGGAACGGCTGTGTGGGATACGTCTTCTGCTCGGCCAGCTGCGGTACCGGCTTCTCCGGCATCGGGAAGAGCGGCTTGCCGTTCGTGCGGTCGAGGAGGTACAGCCAGCCCGTCTTCGACGCTTCCCCGATCCCGTGCACGGTGCGGCCCTTCATCGTCGCGTCGAAGAGGATGGTCGGGCTCGGAGCGTCGTAGTCCCAGATGTCGTGGTGAACCATCTGGTAGTGCCAGCGCAGCTTGCCGGTGTGCAGATCGAGGGCGACGAACGATGCCGCGTACAGGTTCTTGCCCGCGCGCGTGCTGCCGTTGTTGTCGGGGTTTGCGTTCCCGGTCGTGAAGTAGAGGAGGCCGAGCTTCGGGTCGACCGACGGCGTCTGCCACACCGGGGCGCCGCCCGTCTTCCACGAGCTGCCCGCCCACGTGCCGGGCGCGGTCGTCCAAAAGCGCCACTTCAGCTTTCCGGTCGAGGCGTCGAAGGCCGTCACCCGCCCGCGGATCCCGTACTCGCCGCCCGAGACGCCGGTGATGACCATGCCGTCGACGTACAGGGGGGCGTTCGTGATCGAGTAGCCGTTCTGCCAGCGCTCGACCTGCGTCGACCAGGCGAGCTTGCCCGTCTTCTGGTCGAGCGCGACGAGCTTGCCGTCGAGGCGCCCGAGGAAGACCTTGCCGTCCCCGAGCGCGACTCCGCGGCTCTCCCAGCCGCAGCAAACGGTGCTGGTCGCCTGGTCGAGGTTGCCCTTGTAGCGCCAGATGATCTTGCCAGTGTCGGCGTCGACGGCGAAGACGTCGTCCTCGCCGGTCGGGACGTAGATGACGCCCTCGTACACGAGGGGCTGCGATTCGGCGGAATACTTGGCCGCGAGCCCGGAGCCGTCGAGGTGCGTCATCCAGACGCCCTTGACCTGCGAGATGTTGCTCGTGTCGATTGTATCGAGCGGTGAGTAGCGCTGGTTCGAGAGCGACCCGCCGTTCGTGATCCAGTTGTCGCCCGGCTCTGCGGTGAGCTCGCTCGTCGAGAACGCGGGCGCGGCCGCGATCCCTCCCGAAGCCGGCGCCTGCGTCCCGCCCGCAGCCACCGTGACGGTCTTCGTGTGGCCCGGTGTCGCGTAATGCCCGATGAACCAGCCGACGAGGCCGCCGACGAACACGAGCCCTGCGACGAGGAGCATGATGACCGCCTCCGCCGTGTAGACGCCGAGTCGACGGTTTCGCGTGGCCACGTCGTGACGCTACCGCCCACATCCGGGCCGCGAGCCCGGGCAAACGGGGGCTGGTGAACGGGAATACGTCCTTCCGTAGGGCGTTTCACTAGGTACAATTGCGATACCTGGTACACGAATGGAGAGTGAACTGATTTGAGCAACCTGCTGTTGGTCCCGCTCGAGGACACGGTGGTGTTCCCGGGCATGACGGTGACCCTGACGGCGGATGCCGGCGACGAGGATCGCGTGCTGCTCGTGCCGAGGCACGAGTCGGAATACGCCAAGGTCGGCACCGTTGCGGAGGTCTCCGACCGCGTCCGCCTGCCCGGCGGCGGCACTGCCGTGGCCTTCACCGGGCTGCACCGGGCCGTGATCGGCGCCGCGCACAGCGACGCCCTCGGCCGGCTTCGGGTCGACGTCGAGGAGCACCCCGACGAGAATCCGCCGCCCGTGCAGACCCGCGAGCTCGAGCGCGAGTACCGCGCAGTGGTCGAGGAGATCCTCGAGCTCCGGAACGCGGACGAGCGGGTCAGCGCCTTCCTGCGCTCGATCACCGAAGCAGGCGCGCTGGCCGATACCAGTGCGTATGCGCCCGACATCTCGTTCGCGCAGCGCGTCGAGCTGCTCGAGCGCCTCGACGTGGTCGCGCGCCTCGAGTACGCGCTCTCGCTCCAGCGTGAGCGGCTTGCCGAGCTGCAGGTGCGCCGCCGGATCCGGGAGGACGTGGAGACGGACGCCCAGAAGCAGCAGCGGGACTACATCCTGCGGAAGCAGATGGAGTCGATCCGCAAGGAGCTCGGCGAGGACGAGGGCTCGTTGATCGACGAGTACCGCAAGAAGATCGAAGAGGCCGGGATGCCGGACGACGTCCGCGCCCAGGCCGACCGCGAGCTGCGCCGGCTCGAGACGATGGGCGATGCCTCCGGAGAGGCTTCGATGATTCGCACCTACCTCGACTGGCTCACGTCCGTGCCGTGGTCGAAGCGCTCCGACGAGCGTCTCGATCCGCAGAACGCACGTGAGGTGCTCGACGCCGATCACGCAGGCCTCGAGGACGTCAAGAACCGCATCGTCGAGTACCTGGCAGTGCGCAAGCTGCGCCAGGAGCGCGGCATCCCGAACGACAAGCGAAGCGGCGCCATCCTGACGCTGATCGGCCCGCCCGGCACCGGCAAGACGTCGATCGGCGAGTCGGTCGCGCGGGCTCTGAACCGCGAGTTCGTGCGCATGTCGCTCGGCGGAATCCGCGACGAGGCCGAGATCCGCGGACACCGCCGCACGTACATCGGCTCGATGCCGGGCCGGCTCGTGCGCGCACTCCGCGACGCGAAGACGATGAACCCGGTGATCCTGCTCGACGAGGTCGACAAGGTCGGCGCCGACTGGCGCGGCGATCCGTCTGCCGCGCTGCTCGAGGTGCTCGACCCGGCGCAGAACCATTCGTTCCGCGACCACTACCTCGACGTCGAGCTCGATCTGTCCGATGTGTTCTTCATCGCGACCGCGAACGTGGCCGACACCATCCCCGGGCCGCTGCTCGACCGGATGGAGGTCATCCGCTTCGACGGCTACACGGTCGACGAGAAGACGGCGATCGCGCGCGACTACCTGTGGCCGCGCCAGCGCGAGCGGAACGGCTTGCGCGAGGACGAGGTCTCGGTCGCGGACGACGTGATCGAGCTGGTCGTCTCCGAGTACACCCGTGAAGCGGGCGTCCGTCAGCTCGAGCGCGAGCTCGGCAAGGTCCTGCGCAAGACGGCGACGGGCATCGCGTCCGGCTCCGTCGAGGCGCCGGTCGTCGTGGACGTCGACGTCGTGCGGGACGCACTCGGTCGTCAGAAGTTCTTCCAGGAGGCGGCCGATCGAACTGCCGTGCCGGGCGTCGCAACCGGGCTTGCCGTCACCGGCACCGGCGGCGACGTGCTCTTCGTCGAGGCCACGTCGATGGACGGCGGCTCCGAGCTCGTGCTCACGGGCCAGCTCGGCGACGTGATGAAGGAGTCGGCGAGGATCGCGCTCTCGTACGT
>DASSGL010000267.1:0-5244 GCA_035693525.1 Gaiellaceae bacterium
TCGCGCAGCTCGGGGGGTGTTCGCGCCTGCGCGGCACGGAGCTCGAGCGCGAGCGATACGAGCTGCTGCTGCGCGCCGTCGTGGAGGTCGCGCTCGATCCTGCGTCGCGTCGCGTCGGCCGTGGCGACGATCCTGGCGCGCGACGCGTCGAGCTCGGCCCGGCTCTCGGCGTTCGCAACAGCGGTCGCAACGAGCTCGGTGAACTCGGAGACCCGCCGCTCCGTATCGGGCGGCAACGGATCTGGCCCTCTCGAGAGGACGATCGCCATCCCCCAGAGGCGCCCCTCGACGATCACCGGGGCCGCCACCGACGACTCGTGCCCGAGCTCGCGAGCTGCGGCCGCGCCCGGACCGGCGAGGCCCGCATAGGTGTCGACACGTGCGGCGCGGCGCGTGTCGAAGACCTTCCAGGCAGCCGTGCCCGTATCGAGCGGATAGCGTCGCCCTGCTGGAAGCGCCGCCCCGGTCTCTCTCCACGCGCTGACCACGGTGTACGTGCCGTCCGGCTCGTAGCGGCTCAGGGCTGACGCATCTGCATCGATCAGACGGCCGACCTCCTCGGTGACCGCCTCGAACACCTCGACCGGCGGCACGCCGCGCGCCACGAGCGTCGCGACACGGCGCAGCGCTGCCTGCTCGTCCGCCAGTCGCGTGAGCTCCTCGCGCGCTTGCGTGTTCGCGATCGCAGCGGCGAGGAGCTCGGAGAACTCCACGAGGCGCGGCTCCAGATCGAGTGGCAGCGCCCGGTCGGTCGTGGACGCGACACCGACCACGCCCCAGAGGCGGCCCTCGACGACGATCGGCGCACCCACGGAAGAGCGCCAGCCGAAGGCTCGAACGACGCCTGCGAGGGAACCGGACGCGTCCGCATAGCTGTCGATCCGCCCCGGCTTGCGCGTGTCGTACACGAGCCGGGCGAGTGTGCCGTTGCCGAGTGCATGATGCTCCCCGCCGCCCACGGAACCTCCGGTCCTGCTCCACTGGCCGATCATCGTGACCGTGCCGTCGGGCTCGTACCGCGTGAGGGCGGCTGCATCCGTCGGGACGAGCTGGCCGACCTCGGCGATCAACGCCTCGAACACGGCCGCCGGCGGTGCACCCTCCGCCACGAGCGTGGCGACCCGCCGCAAAGCCGCCTGCTCTTCGACGATCCAGCTCAGCTCCTCGCGAGCCTGGCCGCTCGCGATCGCAGTCGCCAACAGCGCCGTGAACTCGCCGAGGCGGTCCTCGACGTGATCGGGAAGGGTCGCGTCTTGCGACGACACGGCGATCACGCCCCACACCTGGCCCTCGACGATGATCGGTGCAGCCGCGGCGGTCTCGATCCCGGATGCACGAACAGCGGCGGCGACCGCGCCGTCGAGATCGACGTAGCTTTCGATCCTCGCCGGTCGACGCGTATGCAGGACACGCGCGCACACCGAGGGGCCGTCGAGCGACCAGCGCGTCTCCGGCTGGAACGGGTGCGGTTGGTCGCTCCAGGCGGCGATGATGGTGATCGCGGTGCCGTCGGCGTCGTAGCGACTCACGAGCGCGAGCGGGACGTGCATCACCCCGGCGACCTCTCGTGCGACAGCCGCGAGCGTGTCGGCCGACGATGCCCGTCGCGCGACGAGCGCTGCCACCCTTCGCAGCGCGGCCTGCTCCTCCGCGAGCCGGACGGGATCGTCGCCGGCCACGTCGGCGTTTCCACGACGACCCGTCACGCAGGCAGCGTTGCTGTTGGTCCGAAGCTGCGCATTACGGCTAACGGGTAACGTTCGAGTCGGCCGGTAGCGAGTTGGATGCCGGCGGTCACGAGGGCCGACGATTTACAGCTAGCGGCAATGCGTCGATGCTCCGGAATCGGGATCATGGGACGGATGCCGGCTCGTAGCTCGAGCGTCGACGAGGGCGGGCTCCTGCGTGTCGTTCGGGACAGGCGGCGATGACGAGGCGGCTCGCAGACGAGCAGGCCGCGTTACGGCGGGTCGCGACCCTCGTCGCGGAGGGTGCGCCTTCGGCAGAGGTGTTCGCGGGTGTCGCACACGAGGTCGCCAAGGTCTTGCGCCTCCCGAACGCCGGTGTCTGCCGGTTCGACGACGACGGAACCGTGCTGACGGTCATCGCAGCGTGGGACGACCGTCCCGACGGCCTCCAAGCGGGTACGCGCTGGCCGATCGACGGGCCGTCCGTGTCGGCCGAGGTTCTGCGGACCGGGCGGCCCGCAAGGATCGAGAGCTACGCGTGCCTCTCGAGCTCACTGGCGACCGAAGCTCGCGACTCCCGCCTCGAAAGAGTCGCAGCTGCGCCGATCGTCGTCGACGGACGGATCTGGGGCTTGATCGCGACCTCGTCGCCCGACGCGCCGTTCGAGGACGACGTCGAGGACCGTCTTGCGGAGTTCACCGAGCTCCTCGCAGCCGCGATCGGGTCGAGCCAGGCACGCGACGAGCTGACGCAGCTTGCCGACGAGCAGGCGGCGCTACGACGGGTGGCGACCCTTGCGGCGCAAGGCGCACCGCCCGCGGACGTGTTCGAAGCGGTGAGTGCCGAGGTCGCGCGGCTGCTGTCGGCAGAGGGCGGCGCCGTCTCGCGTTTCGAGGACGGCGGCACGGTCACTGCGCTCGGCGGCTGGACCAGGACCGGCGCTTACTCGTACGCGGGGCAGCGATTCGCACTCGAGGGAACGGTCTCGGGACTCGTCTTCGAGAGCGGCCGGCCCGCACGGATGGCGAACTACGGAGACGAGCCGGGCACTGCCGCGGCCGCAGCGCGCGCGATGGGCTGGCACGCATCGGTCGGCGCCCCGATCACCGTCGAGGGCCGGCTCTGGGGCGCGCTGGCCGTGGTCGGGACGAGCGACCGGCATCTCCCGCCCGACAGCGAGCAGCGCTTGATGAAGTTCACGGAGCTCGTGGGGACGGCCATCGCGAACACCGAGAGCCGAGAGAAGCTCAGCCGCCTTGCGCTGGAGCAGGCCGCGCTGCGCCGGGTGGCGACCCTCGTTGCGCGCGGCCCTCCGCCCGCAGAGGTCTTCGAGGCCGTGAGCGCCGAAGTCGGACGGCTCGTCCCCGCAGACGCTGCGGGGTTGGCGCGCTACGAGGCCGACGGGAGGGTCACCCTCCTCGGCGTCTGGACCCGGACCGGCGGCTACCGGATCCACCTCGGCGAGCGAATCGCGGTCGACGGAGCCACGGCGGCCCAGTCGGTGCGCGAGACGGAGCGCCCGGCCCGAATCGACGGCTACGAGGGAGTGTCGGGCTCGGGACCGGCCCTGGCCCGCGCCCTGGGCTGGCGCTCGACCGTCTCGGCGCCGATCGTCGTCGAGGGCCGCCTCTGGGGCCTGGTCGGGGCCTCGTCGACGACCGACGAGCCTCTACCTCCCGACACCGAGGAACGCCTTGCCGGGTTCACCGAGCTCGTGGCGACCGCGATCGCGAACGCCGAGAGCCGGGCCGAGCTCGACGCCTCACGGGCCAGGATCGTCGCCACGGCCGACGCGACGCGACGGCGGATCGAGCGCGACCTCCACGACGGCGCGCAGCAACAGCTCGTCACGCTCGCGCTCGAGGTGCGCGCCGCGGAGAAGGCTGTGCCGCCTGAGCTGAGCGAGCAACGCGCGGACCTCGCGCACGTCGCCGAAGGAGTGACGAACGTGCTGGACGGGCTGCGCGAGATCGCGCTCGGGCTCCATCCGTCGGTTCTGACGGAGGGAGGGCTCGGGCCCGCGTTGAACACGCTCGCGCACCGGGCGCCGATCCCGGTGGAGCTCGACGTGCACGCCGACGGCCGACTACCGGAGCCTGTCGAGGTGGCCGCGTACTACGTCGTCTCGGAGGCGTTGACGAACGCGGCCAAGCACGCCCATGCCTCGAGGGTCCGCGTCGACGTCGACGTGCGAGACCGCGTGCTTCGCGTCGCCGTCCGCGACGACGGGGACGGCGGCGCGGAGCCCGGCCGGGGATCGGGCTTGCTCGGGTTGAAGGACCGCGCCGAAGCGATCGGAGGCTCGATCTCGGTCGAGAGCCCGCCCCGACAAGGAACGTGTCTGGTCGCCGAGCTGCCGCTCGACGACCAGACGTAGCGCTTCTCAGTCGGCCGTTATCGATCCGAACAGCCCGTGCTGCTCGCCCGACGGACCGGCGGCGAAGTACAGCGAATCGGTCGGGCCGGCGGCGGAGCCGTTCCCGAACGCCAGCGCCCAAAGGCCGTCGATCACGACCGGCATGCCGTCTGCAGAACGCAGCTGGCCCTTGTAGACCCAGTTGCTCCCACGCTGCGTGTACGCGCTGATACGGCCGTCGCCGAAGTTGCCGACCAGAAGGTCGCCGCCGAATGAGCCGAAGCCGGCAGGCGCGAGCGCCAGACCCCACGGGGCGTTGAGCGGCGCGTTCTTCTGGCCGCTGTTCACGACGCGCGCGACGAGCTGGCCGTCGGGCGTGAACTCGTCGACATATGCCTGGCCGGGTACGGCGACGTCGTCGTGCTTTGCGGCGTCCTGCTTCGCGTACGTCACGAAGATGTCGTTGCCGATCGCCTGGATCCCGAACGGCGCGAACCCCTTGGCGACCTTGGCGTCCGTGAAGGCGCCCGGCGTCGTGACCAGCTTGAACGACGAATCGAAGACGTCGACACGCCCGTTGTGGAAGTCGGTGGCGTAGAGGCGGTCGTTCGCGGTCGTGAGGCCCTTGTAGACGGCCCCGACACTGGACCGGTCGGCCCCGACGATCGCAACGGTGCCGTTCACGGACGGCGTCCAGCCGAGGATCGTCCCACCTTCGGTCGCGAACAGGAACCGCGACGCACCGCTCGCTGCCCCTTGGCTGACCACGAAGTCGGACGCGCTGCCGTTGAAGACCGTTCCCGTCGGGCCGCCGGGCACCGAGACGGTCAGCGGCGTCTTCGCGCCGGTGCCGCTGTAAAGCGTCGACAGGTTCGTCCCGTTGTCCGACACCCACCACGGTGTCGTCGGACCGACGCTCAGCCCCCAGGCGTTGACGAGCGAGGGATCGGTCGCGGCAGCGGGCGTCGCGCTGCTGTCGGACACGAGTGGATTCACGGTGTAAGCGTCGGCGGCCGTCCGTGCCTGCGCCGTGCCGGCGAAGGCGGCGGCAGGAACGACGAAGACGGCCAGCGCGAGCAGCCTCAGCACAATTCGGAACATGAAGACTCCCTTCTTCGGATGGGTGTGAAGCAAGCGTTCACGTCGCGCACGCGACTCGGCATCAACGCGAGCCATGATCTGGGCACCCCGCTAGCCGG
>DASSGL010000268.1:0-7806 GCA_035693525.1 Gaiellaceae bacterium
ATCAGCGCGTACCAGGATCGCGGCGGCGGCAAGTGGGTCTACAAGGGCCAGCTGCGGCACGGCGACGGCTCGCTGGTCACGATCGACGGCCTCTGGGCGATCGCATTCGGGAACGGCGCCGCCGCCGGCCCCGTGACGGCGCTCTACTTCGCAGCCGGCCCCGGCAGCGAGAAGCACGGCCTGTTCGGCTCGATCACGGCCGGTTGAGCCCAAGCAGGGAATCGTCGATCCGCCCGCATATCGTGTCCATAGATGGCACGTCTTCTTGCGACAGCTGCAGCGGTCGCGGCGCTCGCCGCGCCCACCGGAGCGAGCGTCGGCCGCGTCGGTCACGTCACCGACGGCGACACGATCGCGCTCGCGGACGGCACACGCGTCCGTCTCGTGCAGATCGACACGCCGGAGGTGTACTCGGGCGTCGAGTGCTACGGCCGTGCGGCGTCGCGTGCGCTCGAGCGCCTTCTGCCGCCGGGCACGGCGATCCGGCTCGTCGTCGACCCGGCGCTCGACCGCGTCGACCGGTTCGGCCGCCTTCTCCGCTACGTCGTGCGGGTGCGAGACGGGCTCAACGTCAACGTCGCGCTCGTGCGTGACGGAGTTGCCGCGCCGTACTTCTACGACGGCGACCGCGGACGGTACGCCACGCTGCTCACGAAGCTCGCGCTGCACGCGCGGGCGCGGCATCTCGGCCTCTGGGGCGCATGCCCGCACACGCCCGTCGACTTCGAGCACCAGGTGCAGACGGGCTAGACCATGTGCACGTCGACCTCGTAGTGGCGCACCTCGAGGTCGCGCTCGACGAGGTACTCATCGTCCTTCTCGAAGAAGACCGCGAGCTCCAGCTCGTCACCGGCGAAGCCCGTCACGTCCGCGAGCGAGTCGAAGAGGAGGATCGTCTCGAACTCTGCATAGCCCGTCCGCTCGCGGCGGAGGACGAGGGTGCCGCGCGCACCCGGGATCTCGCGCGCGTTTCGCATCCCCGTCTCCTCGAGATAGGCGGCGTAGGCGTCGCCGTGCTCGGCGAGGGTCGCGCCCCGCCAGACGCGCGCGATCACGTGCTCTCGAGGTAGGAGGTGTCCCAGCCGGACGGCGCGAATGCCTTCCCGTCCGCGGCCGCCCCGAGGGAGAGGACGACGGTGCCGTCCTCCTTCGCGAACGCGGCCCGCTCGGTCGCGGGATCGCGTACGAAGACGAGCGTGCCGGCCGGCGCGTCGACCTCGTCCTCGCCGAGCGCGAAGGCGGCGTGGCCGCTGAGAACGATGTAGAGCTCCGGTGCGCCGCTCTCGCTCTCCTCGTGACGCTTGATCACCTCGTCACCGGGCTTGCCGCGCCACGCGTTGATGCCGAACGTCCTGATGTCGAGGTGGTGGCGGATCGGCGCCCAGTACGGCCACTGCTCGGCGGCGATCTCGTCGAGGTGCACTGCGCTCCATGCGGTCATCTGTCCTCCCGTCTCGGTCGTCCGCCCAGCAAGGCGACGGTACATATAGCGCCGCTCACTCGAAGCGGGCCAGGAGCTCCTCGGCCGGAAGTGCTGCGAGCGACTCGACCACGAGGTCGGCGTCGTCGAGACCGAAGTCGCGGGTGACGTTGTTCGGGACGCCGACGACGAAGATGCCGGCCGCCTTCGCGGCTCGCACGCCGTTCGGCGAATCCTCGAAGACGATGGCCTCGGCAGCGTCGACGTCCAGCAGGTCGATGGCCTCGAGATACATCGTCGGATTCGGCTTCGCCCGGCTCGGATCGAGGTCCGCCGTGAGGATCGCGTCCCAGCCCACTGCCTGCTCCAGTCGCTTCAGGTGCATGTCGATCCACGGCCGCGACGAGCTCGAGACGATGGCGCGCTTCAGCCGACGGCGCTCGGCGATCGCGATGTAGTCGGCGATGCCGGGGCGAAGCTCCTCCGCCTCGATCAGCGAGATCTCGTGTGCGTAGCGCCGCTCGTTCAGCGCGTCGCGCTCGAGGCGATCACCGACGAGCTCCTCGAGATGGTCCATCGGGCTCCACGCACCGGTCGTGCCGACGACCGTCTCCCATTTCTCGGGCGGCAGCTCGTGGCCGTGCTCGCGATAGAGCCACTGCCAGCCTGCGCGCGAAGCCGTCTCGGTGTCGAGGATGAGGCCGTCGAAGTCGAAGAGAAAGGCGCGGATCGACACCGCGATGCAGAGTACGCGCGTGGCGATCCTGGGCGTCGACGTGGGCGGCACCTTCACGGATGCGGTGCTCCTCGACGACGGCGAGCTTCGCACGGCGAAGGTGCCGACCGCTGCAAGGCAGGAGAAGTCGGTGCTCGCAGCGGCGCGGGAAGTCGGCGCGCGCGGCGTCGAGCGCTTCGCGCACGGCACGACGGTGGCCACGAATGCGTTGCTCGAACGGCGGGGCGCTCGCACGGCGTTCGTCGCGAATGACGGCTTCGAGCACCTGCTCCACCTGCGTCGGCAGACGCGAGCGCACCTGTACCGCCTGTGTGCGGAGCAGCCACCGCCGCTCGTGCCGCTCGGGCGCTGCCACGGCGTACGCGGGCGACTCGGGCCGGAGGGGGAGCTCGAGCCCCTCTCGCTCGAGACCCTGCCCGACCTCGGTGAGCCGGAAGCGGTCGCGGTATGCCTGCTGTTCGCGTTCCGGGATCCGTCCCACGAGCGAGCGCTTGCCGACGAGCTGCGACGCCGGTATCCGCACGCGCGCGTCGTCGCGTCGCACGAGGTCGCACCCGAGTTCCGTGAGTACGAGCGCGCGTCGACGACGGCTGCCGATGCGTACCTCGCGCCCGTCGCGGCGCGCTACCTCGACGCACTTGCCCACGGCGCGCGCGAGGCGGGTCTCCCGGAGCCGCTCGTGATGCTGTCGTCGGGCGGCGTCGGCTCGGTCGGCGAGGCTGCCGCGCATCCCGCGACGATCCTCGTGTCCGGCCCGGCGGGCGGCGTCGTCGGAGCAGGGCTCGTCGCGCGGCACGCCGGCTTCGAGCACGCGCTCGCGTTCGACATGGGTGGCACGTCGACGGACGTGTGCCTCCTCCCAGGCGGCCGCGCCGCGCGCGTGGCCGAGCGCGCCGTCGGCGGCCTGCCCATCCGCCTGCCGACGGTCGACCTGCACACGGTCGGTGCGGGCGGCGGCTCGCTCGTGCGGCGAGACGCGGGTGGAGCGATCCGTGTCGGCCCCGAGTCGGCGGGCGCGCATCCGGGTCCCGCCGGCTACGGAGCGGGCGGCGGCCCGACGGTCACCGACGCGAACCTCCTGCTCGACCGGCTGCCGTCCGAGCTTCCCGGTGGGCTCGTCCTCGACCGGGCAGCGGCGGTCCGCGCTCTCGGCGACATCGATCCCGCAGCCGTCGTCGAGGTCGTGAACGCAGAGATGCTGAGGGCGTTGCGCGTCGTCTCCGTCGAACGCGGCCACGACCCGCGCGACTTCGCACTCGTGGCGTACGGCGGCGCAGGTCCGCTGCACGCGTGTGCCCTCGCGGAGGAGCTCGGCTGCGAAGCAGTGCTCGTGCCGCGAGCGGCCGGCGTGCTGTCCGCGCTCGGTCTCGTTGCCGGCGACGAGCGGCGCGACCGCGTGGTCTCCTATGTTCGCCCGCTCGCCGAGGTGCGCGACCTGCCGCGCGACGGCGAGGCCGATCTCCGCTACGTCGGCCAGTCGTTCGAGCTGACCGTGCCGATCGAGGACGACCTCGCCGGTGCGTTCCACCGCGCGCACGACGAGCGGTACGGCTACGCCGATCTCGAGCGCGAGATCGAGCTCGTCGCGGTGCGCACCGCAGACATCGTCCCAGGCCCCGCCGTCTCGCTCGTCGCGACGGAGCGCTACTCGGTCGAGGGGCCCCAGGTCGTCGAGCTCCCCGGGTCGACGTGCTGGGTGCCGGAGGGCTGGAGCGGCGAGACGAACGACGACGGAACCCTCGTGCTGCGCCGATGAACGTCGAGCTGCAGGTGATCGGCAGCGCCCTCCGCGCCGTCGCGGAGGAGATGGGTGCGGTGCTCATCCGCTCGGCGTTCTCGGCGAACATCAAGGAGCGGCGCGACTGCTCGACGGCGATCTTCGACGAGGCGGGCCGGATGATCGCGCAGGCCGAGCACATCCCCGTGCACCTGGGGGCCATGCCGGACGCGGTCGCAGCGGCCATGCCCTGGTGTCAGACACCCGGACAGGTCTGCATCGTCAATGACCCGTATAGCGGGGGAACGCACTTGCCGGACGTCACGCTGGTCTCGCGAACGTCGCTCGGGTACGCGGTCTCGCGGGCGCACCACGCCGACGTCGGCGGCATGGAGCCGGCGAGCCTGCCGGCGTTCTCGCACGAGCTCTACCAGGAGGGGCTGATCCTTCCGCCCATGCGCCTGACGGACGAGGTCGTCGAGGTCTTCGTCGCGAACGCGCGCAACCCCGACGAGCGCCGGGGCGACCTGCGCGCGCAGATCGCCGCGCACCGGCTCGCGGAGCGCCGCATCGCCGAGCTCTGCGACAGACGGGGCCGCGAGCGGGTCGCGGCGGCGATGGACGAGCTCTACGCCTACTCGGATCGGCTCGTGCGCGCGGCGATCGACCGGCTGCCCGACCGGCGCTCGGAGGCCGAGGACGTCGTCGAGGCGGTCGAAGGAGAGCTCACCATCCGGGCCTCGGTCGAAGTCTCCGGGGACGAGATCCGCATCGACTTCACCGGCACCGCCTCGCAGCATCCCGGCAACCTGAACTGCCCGCTCTCGGTGACGAAGTCGGCCTGTTACTTCGTCGTCCGTTGCCTGACCGAGCCGGACCTGCCCGCTTCGGGCGGAGCGTTCGCCCCGGTGACTGTCACCGCTCCCGAGAGATGCCTGGTCAACGCGGCCAGGCCTGCCGCGGTCGTCGCCGGCAACACGGAGACCTCGTCGCGGATCGTCGACGTAGTCTTTCGCGCGTTCGGCGACTTCGCGCAAGGGCAGGGAACGATGAACAACGTCGCCCTCGGCAACGACCGGTTCACGTACTACGAGACGATCGGCGGGGGCCAGGGTGCATGCGCCGACGCGGACGGACCGTCGGCGGTCCACGTCGCCATGTCCAACACGCTGATCACTCCGGTCGAGGCACTCGAGCTCTCGTATCCGTTCCGCGTCGAGCGCTGGCACCTTCGCGAGGGCTCCGGCGGCGCCGGCGCGCACCGGGGCGGTGACGGCGTCGTCCGCGAGCTGCGGGCGCTGGAAGACTGCCGCCTCTCGGTGCTCGCCGAAAGGCGCGCGCACGGGCCGCGCGGAGCGGCGGGCGGACGCGACGGCGCGCCCGGGCGGACGCTCGTCAACGGCGAGGAGCAGCCTGCGAAGGTGACGCGGCAGCTACGGGCAGGCGACGTCGTGCGCATCGAGACTCCGGGCGGAGGCGGACACGGGAAGCCGCTGTAACCTCGGCGGCCGCTCGTGCAACTACCGGGCGTGAGACGGACGTTCGCGGAGGAGGTCGCGGCGGCGCGCCCGCGCGTGACGGCGGTGGTCGCGCGGCTCGTCGGCAACGACGCGGAGGACGTGGTGCAGGAGGCCGTGCTGCGGGCGTTCCTCTCGCTCTCGCAGCTCCGCGAGCCCGCGCGGTTCGAGAGCTGGCTGTGCGGGATCGCGCTCAACGTCGCGAAGATGCGCCTCCGGAGCGCCGCGATCGAGGCGCGGGCATTGGCCGTGGCAGGCGCCGCGCCCCACGCGCCCGAGGTCGACGCGCTCGACGATGTGCGGGAGGCGGTCGCGCTCCTGCCGCCCGCGCAGCGCGACGCGGTGCTTCTCCACTACGTCGACGGCCTCTCGTGCGAGGAGATCGCCGCGGCACTCGGCTCGACCCCGGGCGCGGTGCGGGTGCGCCTCCACCGCGCGCGGGCAGAGCTTCGACGGCGGCTCGCCCCACGCGCGCCGATTCCATTGAGACGAAAGGAGATAGTGGTGATCGAGATGGCGCTCGAGGACGTGATCGTGAGGGTCGACGCGGAGGACGCGTCCAAGCTCGTCGCGGAGCAGCGGATCGTGATCCTCCGCGAACGGGACGGCGTGCGCCGTCTGCCGATCTGGATCGGCTCGCCGGAGGGCAATGCGCTCGCGTTCCGACTCCGCGAGAAGGCGCCGTCCCGCCCGATCACCCCCGACCTCATGACCGAGATCGTGCGTGCGCTGGGCGGTCGGGTCGAGCGCATCGCGGTGACGCGGCTCGAGGACAAGGTCTTCTACGCGACGGTGACGGTCGACGGCCACGAGCTCGACGCCAGGCCGAGCGACGCGCTCAACCTGGCGGTGCGAACCGGCGCCGCGATCGTCGTCGCGCCTGCCGTGCTCGACGAGGCAGCCGTCGACGGCGACGTGCTCGCCGAGAAGCTCGATTCGGACGCGACAGCGGCGGGATTCGAGATCCCCCCGGGCGAATGGCGGCCGCTCTCGGTCGAGCTGCTCGGCGACCTCTACAAGCCGCTGCGCTAGACGGCCGGCAGCCCGTCGATGCTCGCCGCGTTCTTCTCGGCGACGTACGCGGGGAGCCCGCCGTCCCGCACCTTCTTGTCGACCCACGCGTCGTATTGCGTCCGCCTGCCCTCGAAGCGCATGAGCGGTACGCCGTAGCCGCAGGAGTCCGCGATGCGGTCGACGTCGATCCGGATCACCGAGCGCACCGCGTGCTCGGGTGGATCGAACACGGCCGCGAGCGGGTCGTCGGCGGCCAGAACCTCCGCGTGACCGTGTAGGCGGACGATCCGCGGCGGCCCCTCGAACGCGCAGAGCATGACGGCGACCCGCCCGTTCTCACGGACGTGCGCGATCGTCTCCGCGCCGCTGCCGACGAAGTCGAGGTACGCGACCTCGCGCGCGCCGAGGATGCGGAGCCAACGCAAATCACCTTTCGGCGAGACGTTCACGTGCCCGCCGGCGGCGAGCGGAGCCGTTGCGACGAAGAACAGATGCTGACGCTCGATCCACGTTGCGAGCCTCTCGTCGATCTCGTCGTACACCTTTCCCATCGCACGAGCGTACCCTTGGGCGATGCAGCGAGGCGCCAACGTCGCGTGCGTCCAGGCCGAGCCGATCATCCTCGACCTCGAGCGGACGCTCGACAAGCTGGAGGCGCTCGCGGGAGAAGCGGCAGGGAACGGTGCGGAGCTCGTCGTCTTCCCGGAGACGTTCGTGCCGGTCTACCCGTCCTCGCGCTGGGCGAAGTCGTTCGCCGGCTGGCAGAACGAGGCAGCGCGCCGGACGTTCGCACTCATCGCACAGAACTCCGTCGCGGTCGGCGCGCCGTCGGAGCGCCGCCTCGCCGCGGTCGCGAAGGAGCTCGGCATCTGGCTCGTCACCGGGGTGAACGAGGTCGAGCCCGATCGTCCTGGGACGATCTACAACGCGCTCCTCTACCACTCGCCGGCCGGCGAGCTGGCGCTCCACCACCGCAAGCTGATGCCGACGAACCACGAGCGGCTGGTGTGGGGGCTCGGCGACGGCCGCGGTCTCGGCACTGTCGACACCGGCTTCGCACGGATCGGCGGCCTCATCTGCTGGGAGAACTACATGCCGCTCGCGCGTACTGCCGTGTACGAAGCGGGCGTCGAGATCTACGTGGCCTCGACGGCCGACGACTCCGAGGAGTGGCAGGCCACGCTCGTCCACATCGCGCGCGAGAGCCGCGCCTATGTCGTGGCGCCGTGCGTCTACCAGCGGGCGTCGTCGTATCCGGACGACTTCCCGCTCCGCTCGGAGCTCGAGGGCGACGACCGGCTCGGCTACGGCGGCAGTGCGATCCTCGCGCCGGACGGGTCGTACCTCGCCGGCCCCGTGTACGAGGAGGAGACGATCCTCTACGCGGAGCTCGATCCGGAAG
>DASSGL010000269.1:0-2424 GCA_035693525.1 Gaiellaceae bacterium
CTCGCGGAGCCACCGGAACTCGTCGGGGTGCACCCAGCGGTCGATCGGCGCGTGCTTCGAGCTCGGCTGCAGGTACTGGCCGATCGTCACGACGTCGACGCCGTGCTCGCGCAGGTCGCGCATCGTCTCGACGACCTCGTCGTTCCGCTCGCCGAGGCCGACGATGATGCCCGACTTCGTCAACACGGGATAGTCCGCGATCTCCTTCGCACGCTGCAGCAGCCACAGGGCCCTGTCGTAGTCGGCCTTGCCGCCGCGCATCGCGCGGTGCAGGCGCCGAACGGTCTCGATGTTGTGGTTGAAGACCTCCGGCCGCGCTGCGAGCACCGTGTGGAGCGCCTCTTCCTCCACTCCGAGGAAGTCGGGCGTCAGCACCTCGACGTTCGCCTGCGGGAGCTTCGCCTTGATCGCGCGGATCGTCGCCGCATAGTGGCCGGCGCCGCGGTCGGGCACGTCGTCGCGGTCGACGGAGGTGACGACGACGTGCTTCAGCTGCATCTGCGCCGCCGCCTGTGCGACTCGGAGCGGCTCGAGCTGGTCGGGCGGAGAGTCGGGCCGACCGGAGTGCACGTAGCAGTAGCGGCACGCGCGCGTGCACGTGTCGCCGAGGATCTGGAAGGTCGCTGTACCGCGGCCCCAGCACTCCGAGATGTTCGGGCAGCGCGCCTCTTCGCAGATCGTGTGCAGCTGGAGGCCGTGGATGAGCTTCTGCACGTCGAAGTAGTTGCCGTCCTTCGACGGCGCCCGGACCTTCATCCACTCGGGACGGCGCGGCCGCTCGGCGACCGGAAGCGAGTGCTCCATGCCGCCCAGTCTAGTGAGACCGGTGCCCGGCCCCCGCGCAGCGGGTGCCCGGCACCGCTTCTGGAAAGCCGGCTACCGCGCGAGCTGCGCGTGCGCCGGCTGCGGCCAGAGCCCGATGCCTTCCTCCGCGGGCAGCTCCTCGAGCTCGAGGCCGAACACCTCCTCGATCGCGGCGACCGCGTGCGGGCGGACGTCGTCCACGGTGACCGGCTTCTGCGTCTCACGCGCGATCGTCGTGAACGTCGCGTCCTCGAGCCCGCACGCCGTGATCCACTCGGTGAACGGTGCCGGATCGAGGTCGACGTTCAGGGCGTAGCCGTGCGTCGTCACCCAGCGCGAGACGTGGACGCCGATCGACGCGAGCTTGCGCGGCGGCCGCGTGAGCCATACGCCGGTGAGGCCGTCGATTCGTTCGGCCTCGAGCCCGAACGGCTCGACCGTACGGATGAGCGCTTCCTCGAGGTTGCGGACGTATCGCTTCACGTCTCGTCCGTGTCGGTTCAGGTCGAGGATCGGGTAGCAGACGAGCTGCCCGGGGCCGTGGAAGGTCGACTTTCCTCCGCGGTTCGTCTCGACCACCGCGACCTCGGCCTGCTCGGGGATGTGCAGCTCGCCCTCGTCGGTGCGTCGGCCGAGCGTGACGACCGGCGGGTGCTCGAGGAAGATGACGGTGTCCGGGACGGCGCCCTGGGATACCGCGCCCGCGAGCGCGCGCTGCAGCTCCCACGCCTCGAGATACGGGACCCGGCCGAGCTGCATGACATAGCCGCCGCGCATCACGCGAGGCCCTCGGTCAGCCGCCGTCGCCCTCCCACCCTTCGAGGTGCTCGCGGAGCTCCTTCAGGAAGCGGCCGGCGTACGCGCCGTCGACGAGGCGGTGGTCGTACGTGAGGGTAATGTTCATCATCGGCCGGATCGCGATCACGTCCTTGCCGAGCGAGTCCTGCACGACCCACGGCCGCTTCACGAGCGCGTACGTGCCGAGGATGGCGGCCTGCGGCTGGCTGATCACCGGCGTGCCGTGGAAGGTGCCGTAGCCGCCTGGGTTCGTGATCGTGAACGTCCCGCCCTGCACGTCGTCCGGCATCAGCTTCTTGTCGCGCGCCTTCCGCGCGATGTCGGCGATGCCCTTCGCGAGGCCGAGCAGGTTCATCGTCTCGGCGCTCTTGATCACCGGCACGATCAGGCCCTTGCCCTCGGCGAGCTCGACGGCGATGCCGAGGTTGACGAAGTTGCGGGTGACGATCGAGTCGCCGCGCAGCTCGCCGTTCACGTACGGATGGTGCGGCAGCGTCTGCACCGCGGCCCGCGCGATGAAGGCGAGATACGTCGGGTTCACGCCGTACGAGGCCTGGTAGTCCTTCTTCAGCTGCTCGCGCGCCTCGACGACGCGCGACATGTCCACCTCGATCGCGCTCGTGACATGTGCGGAGGTGTCGAGCGACCGACGCATGTGCTCGGCGATGCCGCGGCGCATCGCGCTGACGGGCTCGAACTGTTCCCCGGGCTCCGCCTGCGGAGCGGGAGACGGCGGCGCGGGTGGAGCCTGCGCGGCCGGCGGCGCGGCTTGCGGGACCGCTGCAGGTGCGGGAGGAGGCGGCGCTGCCTGCGGCGGCGCCT
>DASSGL010000270.1:0-7831 GCA_035693525.1 Gaiellaceae bacterium
CGGCACGATGACGCAAGCCACCTCCGGTCGCGCGAGCGCGGCCGTTATCTCTGCCGCCGACGAGGCCCGCACCACGACGGGTACGCCCGAGTCGAACGCCTCTCGGAGGCGCGTCGTGTCACCCGCGTCGTCGAGCACGAGCGCATCGTCGAGCTCGAGATCGCCCTCGACCGCGAGCTCGGGCACGCGTCGCCCCGTCGCGCCGAACCACCGCTCCCTCACAGGGTCAGCGACTCCCCGGGCTCGAGCCGCTCGACCGTGATGCCTGCCGGCACGAGCCGTTCGAAGTCCTCTCGCGTGCCGGTGAGGAGCGGGAACGTGCCGAAGTGACACGGCAACACCCGCTTCGCACCGACGAGCTCGGCCGCGATCGCTGCCTCCGTCGGCCCCATCGTGAAGTGGTCGCCGATCGGCAGCACCGCGATGTCGGGCTCGTAGATTCGCCCGATCAGCTGCATGTCGCCGAAGACGCACGTGTCGCCTGCGAAGTAGATCGACGTGCCGTCGGCGCGAACCACGATCCCCGCGGGCTCTCCGCCGTACGAGCCGTCGGGCGCCGAGCCCGAGTGGAACGCGTTCACGAGGGTGAACCTCGCGCCGCCGGCCTCGACAGTCCCGCCCTTGTTCGGGCCGAGGAGCTTCCCGTCCTCGATGCCCTGCTTGCCGAACCAGCCGGCGAGCTCGACGAGTGCGACGACCTGTGCCCCGTGCCTGCGCGCGAGGTCGACGGTGTCGCCGACGTGGTCACCGTGGCCGTGCGTGACCGCGATCACGTCGACCCGCTCCGGCTCGCGCTCGCCTTCGGGGCACTTCGGGTTGCCGTGCAGGAAGGGATCGACGTAGATGCGCGTCCCGCCGGCTGTGTCGAGGCGGAATGCGGCATGGCCGAGCCAGGTCAGGGTCGAGTCCGACATCGGTCTCCTTTTCTCGGGAACCGACCGAGCGTAACGCGGAAGGATCGTCCGACGCGGCGGCGAACCTCTACCCGGATGGGGTCGCGGTTGCTACCGCTCACGCTGGCGCTCGGCGCGCTCGCCGCCGACGGGCTCGGGGCCCACGGTCTGGCCTCCTATGCCGTCCTGCTCGCCGTCGTCGCTGCCGCCGCGGCCGCCTTCGTCGGCGTCGGACGGCTCCTCGCGGGCCAGGGAACGCCTCTGCACGCATGCACGACGACGCTTGCGCTCTGCCTCCTCGTCACCGGCTCCGTCGTCCGGACGAGCGCACCCGTCGGCGGGCGCGTGCCGACGCTCGCACTCTCGACGCTCGTCCTCGCGTCCGTCCTCTACGTGTTGCCGCTCGTGCCCTGGGTGCTCGAGCCGCTTCTCTCTGCGCGTCCTCGCCTCGCGCGAATGCGGCCCGCTGCCGGTCGCTAGCAGCGCTTCTCGCCGAGGCGGATGTTCACGACCGGGCGCGCGGCCTCGAGCGCCTGGAAGCACTGCTCGCACGAGCCGGAGAGCGTTCCCATCGCGTGGTCGATCATCCGGTTCCGCTTCAGGTTCCCGATCGGCGCGAGCGCGACGTCGTTCAGGAAGCGGTCGGTCGCGACGTTGATCGCGTGGTTCCCCTGCAGCCGGTCCTTCGTCGGCGTCCGCGCAGCGCTGCGCATCGCCGCGATGTCGGCCTGGAGCCTTGCCAGAGCCTTCGTCGTCGAGTGACAGACCTTGGCCTCGTGCTTAGGCTGCGTCTTCGTCGCCGAGCCGCAGGCGGCGAGGCAGAGAGCAGCGCAGACGAGGACGACGACCGCTCGGACCACGACACCAGCATAACCAAGATGCTGGTGTCCGGCTCCCGCGCAGCGGGTGCCTGACACCGCTTGTCAGTCGGCGAGCAGCTCGCTCAAGACCCGCCGTCCGTCCTCGAGCACGGGCTCTCCGTGCGAGACGAGCACCTGCTCGACCGGCAGCTCGAGGAGCGGTCGCAGGGACTCCCGGAGGTCGGCGTGCGTCTTCGCACCGAGCCAGCGCTCCGGGCAGAGCCGTAGCGGATCGTCGGTCGCGCGGGGCTTGGCGCCCGCACCGAGCAGCACGTCGCCGACGACGATCGCCCGGTGCTCCGGGATCCAGTAGACGACCTCGCCTCGCCTCGCGGTCGGGTAGGCCTCGAGCCCGCCGGGGAGGGGGCCTTCGTCGACCCGGTCGGTGACTTCGATACCGCGGCTCGCAAGCGGCTTCACGCCGGGAGCGGAGGCCCAGACGTGCGGCGCACCGAGCGAGCCGGCATCACGACCGTGCCAGAACACGGTCAGGAGCACGTGGTCGGGACGGCCGAGCCCGGGAGGCGGCTCCCCGATCGGGTCGATGAAGACGAGACCGTCCGTGGTCTCGACGGCGACCGATCCGACCTCTTCCTTCCACTCCTCGTGCCGGCCCGTCCAGCGCTGCATCAGAACGGCAGCGACGCCGTGGCGTGCTCGGCGAGATCGATCAGCGGCTGCACCGCGAAGAGGGACCCGACGGAGACCACGAGGCAGAGCGCCACCGCGGCCTGAAGCTGAAGCTCTCGCGGCGGGGCGCCGCCGACGGCCGCGATGTGAAGCTCCTCGGCCGGACGCATGTACATCGCGCGCACGATCGCGAGGTAGTACCAGAGGGACACGAGGGTCGCGAGCACGCCGACGATGACGAGCCACGTCCAGCCGTGCTCGTACGCCGCCGAGAAGACGTAGAACTTCGCGACGAAGCCGCCGCCGACCGGCAGGCCGGCGAAGCCGAAGAGGAAGAACCACATCGCGACGCCGAGGAAGGGCCGTTCCCAGCCGAAGCCGGCGAGGTTCTCGAGCGTCACCGGCGTCCCGAGCTCCCGTTCGCGCGCCGCGACCACGGCGAACGATCCGAACGCCATCGCGCTGTACACGACGAGGTAGTAGAGGAGTGCGCGGCCCCCGAGCGCGCTGCCCGTCGAGAGGCCGATGAGCATGAAGCCGGCGTGCGAGATCGACGAGTACGCGAGCATGCGCTTCACGCTGCGTTGCACGAGCGCGGCGAGGTTGCCGATCGCGAGCGACGCGACCGCGATGCCGGCGAACGCCCACGACCAGAGATGCTCCTCCTGCGGGAAGGCGGTCCGCATGAGGCGGAAGGCGAGCGCGAACGCAGCAACCTTCGTCGCGGCCGACATGAAGGCCGTCACGGTCGTCGGGGCGCCCTCGTAGACGTCCGGCGTCCACATGTGGAACGGCGCGGACGACGACTTGAAGCCGAGCCCCGCGATGATCATCGCGAGGCCGAGGACGATGAAGGCGTCGCCGGAGAGATCCTGCGCGCCGACGACGCTCGCGATCCCGGCGAAGTCGATGCGGTTCGTCGCTCCGTAGACGAGCGCGCAGCCGAAGAGGAGCGCGGCCGATCCGAACGAGCCGATGACGAGGTACTTGAGCCCCGCCTCGAGCGACCCCTCGACGTCGTAGTCGATCGCACACATGACGTAAAGCGCGATCGAGAACCACTCGAGCGAGAGGAACATCACCATCAGGTTGGCCGAGCCGACGAAGAAGCACATACCTGCCGCCGAGGCGAGAAGCAGGCAGAAGAACTCCGCGATGTGGTCGTCCCGTCCGCGGGCGATGTGCTCCCAGCCGACGAGCGATCCTGCGAGGCCGACGGCGCAGATGATCACCTGCGCGAACGCCGTCCAGCGGTCGCGCTCGAACGTTCCGGAGATGACGAGGTGTCCGTCGGCGCTCGAGACGTCGAGCCAGACGGACGTGACGATGCCGCCGACGAAGCCGAGGGCGGCGATCGTCGCCGCGACCGGGCGCTTCGCGGCACGCGGCACGAGCACGGCGCTGAGCAAGGCGATACCGGACGCTCCGAGGAGGACGAGGATCGTCGAGATCGCGAACCAGTCGACGTGCGGCGTCGAGATCACGGCGCGGTGCTCACCCACCCGGGCTTGCTGAGCCCGGTGTGATGGCTGATCCCCGCCGGGAACGCCGAGAGCACGAGCAGCGCGGCGACGAGCGGCACGATGAGTGCGAGCTCTCCGGTGCGCAGGTCGAGTGCCTCGTCGTGCACGGTCGAGCCGCGCGCCTCGTGCAGGACCGCCGAGATCGCGCGCAGCATGTACATCGCGGCGAGCACGATCCCGACCGCGCCGATCACCGCCCACCACCAGTCGCGCTGATACGCCCCGGCGAGGATTAGGAACTCGCCGGCGAACATCGCGGAGCCGGGGACGGCGAGCGAGATGATCCCGGAGGTCATGAGCAAGGTGGCGAGCGCCGGGCGGCCCTTCGCCATGCCGCCGAGCAGCGCGAACTGATCGGTCGTCGTGCGCCGCTCGACCGTGCCTGCGATCAGGAAGAGCGTCGTCGAGACGAGGCCGTGCGCGACCATCTGCAGCACGGCTCCGTCGACGCCGAGCTGAATGCCGGAGAAGAGACCGAGCGCGATCAGGCCCGACTGCGCGAGGGAGGAGTACGCGACGACGCCGCGCAGCGTCGGCGACCTGAACGCGAGCAGCGAGCCGTACACGAGCGCGGCCGCCGAGAGCGCAAGGAAGAGTGTGCGGTAGTACGCCGTCGGCTCCGGGAACTTGGCGATCGCGATGCGCAGCATCCCGTAGGTGCCGGCCTTCGCGACCACGCCCGAGAGGACGGCGGTCACCTCCGGGGGCGCCTCGCGATAGGTGTCGGGTAGCCAGCCGTGGAACGGGAAGAGCGGCGCCTTGATGACGAAGGCGATCATGAAGCCGAGGAAGATCCAGCGGCTGATGCTCGTCGGCCCGTCGACGAGGTCGAACGTGCCGGCCTTGAGGCCGTACACGATGATGGCCGCGAGCATGAGGAGCGAGCCCGCCATCGTGTAGATGAGGAACTTCACGGTCGCGCCGAGCCGGCCCGGCCCGCCCCACACGCCGACGAGCACGTAGAGGGGGATCAGCATCGCCTCGAAGAAGGCGTAGAAGAGCAGGAGATCCTGGGCGACGAAGACGCCGACCGTCGCACCGGTGAGCATGAGCATCAGCCCGAAGTAAGCGCGCGGCCGGTCCCGGCCGACCCAGAACCCGTAGCCGATCGCCGCCGCCATCGCGACGACCGTGAGCCCGACGAGCCAGAGCGAGAACGCGTACTCGCCGACGTGGTACGAGACGTTCAGGTCGCCGAACCACGGCGCCTTCTGGGAGAACTGGAGGCCGCGGTCGCCGAAGTCGAAGCGCGTCGCCTGCTCGATCCACACGCCGACCTCGAGCAGCGAGACGAGGAGTGCGAGCGCGCCGGTCGCGTACCGCGAGAGCGGCAGCACCCAGATGAGGATCCCCGCACCGATCGGCAGCCAGATGAGGAGCGAGGTGAAGGACGAGATCGTCATCTCACGATGAGGAAGACAACCGCCAGCACCGCCAAGCCGCTGCCGAGGAAGAAGACGTACGTCCGCAGGAGGCCGTTCTGCAGCCGGCGAAGGCCGCGGCCCGTGTCGAACGCGGTCTCGCCGAGGTCCGGGCCGGCGGCGAGGATGACCGGCTCCTCGATGTCGCGTCGCAGCCAGACGGCCAGGGCGACGGCCGGCCGGTAGAAGACCGCGTCGTAGACCTCGTCGAAGTAGAGCTTGTGCTCGAGGGCCCGTTGCAGTGACGGGAGGCGGGGCACGGCGACTCGGGCCTGCCCGTACACGGCCCAGGCGACGGCGATGCCGGCGAGCCCGAGCGCGACGGCGAGGATCGAGGCGATCGCCTCGCCCGTGTCCGTCGGCTCGGCGATCGGGAGGGTGCGTGCGACGGGCTCGAGCCACCGTGTCAGCGGCGTCCAGAACGGCGCGAACTGGATCCAGCCGCCGAAGATCGACAGCACGGCCAGCACCGCGACCGGCACGAGCATCGTCTTCGGCCCCTCGTGCCCATCGTGGAGATGAACCGGTGCCTGGCTGGTGCCTGGCTCGCCGCGCAGCGGCGTGCCTGGAACCGCTTTCGCTCTGCCGAACACGATGAAGTAGAGGCGGAACGTGTACAGCCCGGTGAGGAACGAGCCGATCAGTGCGGCGACGCCGAGGATGACGCCGTACCAGTGGGCGTGGAGCGCCGCCGCGATGATCGGGTCCTTCGAGAAGAAGCCGGCGAAGGGCGGGGTCCCCACGAGAGCGAGCGCGCCTGCGAGGAACGCCCAGCGCGTCCACGGCAGCGCGGTGCCGAGGCCTCGCATCCTTCGAATGTCCTGCTCGTCGGACAGTGCGTGGATCGCGACGCCCGCCGCCAGGAAGAGCAGCGCCTTGAAGAAAGCGTGCGTCATCAGGTGGAACATCCCGTTCGCGTACGTCCCGATGCCGACGGCGAGGAACATGTAGCCGATCTGCGACATCGTCGAGTACGCGATCACGCGCTTGATGTCGACCTGCACGAGCGCGATGAGACCTGCGACAAGGAGCGTCAACGTGCCCATTCCCGCGGCGACGAGCTGGACCGTCCGCGCCTGCTCGAAGATCGGATGCGTGCGGGCGATGAGGTAGACGCCTGCAGTGACCATCGTCGCCGCATGGATCAACGCCGACACCGGAGTCGGGCCTTCCATCGCGTCGGGCAGCCACGTGTGCAGCGGCACCTGTGCCGACTTGGCGGCGGCCCCTCCGAGGAGGCCGAGGGCAACGAGGGTCACCGTCGTGGACGAAAGGTGCCCGGCGGTTGCGAAGGAGGTGGAGAACTCGAGCGAGTTGGAGTGCGCGATGAGAACGAAGAAGGAGAGCGCCATCGTCGCGTCCCCTATCGCGTTCATCACGAACGCCTTCTTCGCCGCTGCGACGGCCGACGGACGCTCGTGCCAGAAGCCGATCAGGAGGTACGACGAGAGCCCGACGAGCCCCCAGCCGACCAGCAGGAGCAGGAGGTTCCCGCCCTGCACGAGCATGAGCATCGAGAACACGAAGAACGACATGTACGCGAAGTACCGGCGCTCCTCGTCGTCTCCGTCCATGTAGCCGATCGAGTAGAGGACGATGAGCCCGCCGACTCCGCTGACGATGAGCATCATCATCGTGCTCAACGGGTCGACCGCGATCTCGAGCCCCGCCTTGAAGCCGCCGCTCTGCAGCCACGTCCATGCGGTCGACAGGTGCGTCTCGTGCGACTCGTTCGCGCGCAGGGCGAAGAACGACCAGACCGCGCCGGCGAATGCGACGAAGACCGAGAGCGTCGAGAGCCAACCGGCGGTGCGCCGCGAGATGCGGGTGCCCGCGAGCGTGATGGCGAGCGCGCCGGCCAGAGGCGCGGCGAGGCAGAGCCACGCGCCCGGAATCATCCGCGTAGCTCCGACAGCCGGTCGACGTCGAGCGCGAGGTTGCGGCGGTGGATCGCGACCACGAGCCCGAGACCGACGCAGACCTCCGCCGCGGCGACGGCCATCACGGAGAGCGCGAAGATCTGCCCCGCGCCGTTCCGCGCGTGACGCGAGAACGCGATCAGGGCGAGGTTCCCGCCGTTCAGCATGATCTCGAGCGAGAGCAGCACGATCAGCGGGTTGCGGCGCACGAGGACGCCGAGGGCGCCGATCCCGAAGAGGAACCCCGAGATCCCGAGGTACCAGGGGATTCCCGGGCCGCTCATTCCCGCTCCCGGCGCCGGCAAAGCCGGCGCCTCCGCTCTTTGATGAGCTCCGTCGAGCCTACGCTCATCTGCTCGATGCCTCCTCGAGCTGGCTGCGGCGGGTGTGCGAGCCGAGGATGACGCCGCCGACCGCGGCGACGAGCAGGACGATCGACGTGATCTCGAACGCGAGCAGGTGATCCGTGAGGAAGAGGCGGCCGATCCAGCCCGGGGAGCCGAATGTCGCGTTGACGTGCTCGGTGTGTGCGAGCCCGCCCGATGCCTTCAGCCCGATCGCGACGAGGATCTCGACGAAGATCGC
>DASSGL010000271.1:0-10476 GCA_035693525.1 Gaiellaceae bacterium
CCCTGCGGCGGCTGCATCTCGAGCACGTCGCTCACCTTTCGCGCGACGTCGTCGAGCCGTTCGACCCCGAACGCGAGGCACATCCGACGCTCGGTGCCGAACTGGTTGATGAGCAACGGATGCCGCGCTCCCTTGAGGCTCTCGAAGAGCAGTGCGGGGCCGCCTGCCTTCACCGTCCGGTCGGCGATCTCCGTCACCTCGAGGTCGGGGTCGACCTCGGCGGCGACGCGCACGAGCTCCCCCTCGCGCTCGAGCAGGGCGATCCACTCGCGGAGGTCGCGCATCGAGGTCACTCTATTCGTCGGGCGCACCCAGCGGACGCGGCGTACCGCTCGGGGCCGAGCTCGTCGCTAGCGGCGCGAGCGCAGCCAGTGCGAGAGCTCGCCGACCGCGATCACCGAGAGGAAGATCAGCCCGACGACGAGCATCGACAGGACGACCTTCTTCCCTTCCTCCGCGGCCGTTGCTGCGAGGACGTTCAGCACGCCGAGACCCTATCGCGAAATCGTCAGGTCGGCGAACGAGGCCGATGTCTTCCCGAACTCCCACCAACCCTCGACGTTCGGGCGCACGAACGCCGTGCTCCGTCCGTACACGAGCGGGATCACCGCAACGCGGTCGGCGACGGCGAAGCGATCGGCCTCGTGGAAGCGCTCGAGGCGGCCACGGTCGCTTCGCTCCTGGCGGGCGGCCTCGATCAGCTCGTCGAACGCGGCGTCGGAGAACCCGCCTTCGTTCGTGCGGCTCGTCGACTCGAAGAGGAGCCGCAGGAAGTACTCCGGGTCTGCGTAGCCCGGGAGCCAGCCCGTGATGCGCAACGGCGCTCGGTCGACGCGGCTGCCCGCCTCGGTCGCCTCCTCGTCGTGCCACGACCACGACCGAGCGTCGATGCGGCCGCCGAACACGTCCTGCCAGCTCTCGACGATGACGTCGAGGATCGCGCTCCACGCCGTCATCCCGGCGAGCTCGAGCTCGCCGTCGAAGCCGGACCGGGCGAGATGCTCGCGGGCGAGATCCGGGTCGTAGCGAAGGGCAACCTCGGGCGTGTGGCCCTGGAGGGCGGGTGGAACGACACCTCCCGTCGCGACGACGAGGTTCGCCGGGCAGACGGCGGCGAGCGCATCGCGGTCGATCGCGTGCGCGAGAGCGCGGCGCAGGTCGACGTTCGCGAACGCCCGATGAGTGTGATCGAAGCGGATGTACCCGGTCCAGGACGCCGACCCGAAGAGCGCGTCGGGGCGTGCCCCGCCCGGCATGAGATCGGCGAGCCGCGGCGTGTAGCGCACGAGGACGAGGTCGGCCTCGTCGCGCTCGTACGACGGCAGCGCGTCCGCGATCGCGGAGCGGTACAGCTCGACCTCGGCGACGTTGCCGGCGCGCGGGGCCGATCCGTCCTCGCGGCGCCGCAGGACGACGGTGTCGTCGGTGCGTTCGGCGACCGCGAACGCGCCGCTCACGACCTGCGCGCCCGCCGCCGTCCATGCCTGCCCGTCGCGCTCGATCGCATGGCGGGGCTGAGGCCCCGAGTCGGGCCGGTTCATCACGCTGAGGAAGTACGGCGCAGGAGCGACGAGCCGGAACTCGACCGTGCGATCGTCGAGCGCGCGCACGCCGACGGCGTCCGCGTCGTCCGACGCTCCGAGGTAGTAGTCCTGACCGTTCTCGAGCACGAAGTAGATCGCGACCGACGAGCCCGGGCTCGCAGGGTCGAGGACGCGCTTGATGCCGTACTCGACGTCGTGTGCCGTCAGGGGCGTGCCGTCCGACCAGGTGAGGCCTTCGCGCAGGTGGAAGACGTACCGGAGCCCGTCGTCGGAGATCTCCCAGCGCTCCGCGAGCGAGGGGACGATCGTCCGCTCCGGCCAGGCTTCGACGAGACGGTCGAAGACCTGCATGCAGAGTTGGATGTTCGGCCACGCGATCGCGGAGGATGGATCCGCGTCGTTCGGCAGGAAGCTCGTCGAGATCCGCAGCCGCTCCGTGCCCGGAGTGCGCGCGGGCGGCGTCCAGTGCGCGAACGCACGCTGGTACGTCTCGTTCGCCTCCGCGAAGCGAAGCGATGTATGCAGCGCGAGCGCGAGCTTGAACAGCACGAGCGCGATCGCCTGGCGCTCGCCGCGGCCTTCGAGCAGCGGCAGGAGTGCGCGGTAGTGCCCGATCGCCTCGTCCAGCGCGTACTCCTGACGCGCCTTGTCGCCCGCACGCAGCAGGTAGGCGCTCGCCTTGTCCTCGTTCTCCGCCGCGAGCCAGTGGTGCGCGAGGAGCCCGAGCACCTCGTCGTCACGCTCCGCGTAGCGTTCCTCGAGCCACTCCGCAGCGCGCCGGTGGAGCTGCGCGCGGGCCGGCCCGAGCAACGTGCGGTACGCGGTCTCCTGGATCAGCGCGTGCCGGAAGCGGTACTCCGGGTGGGGCCAGCGCCGGCCCTGCTCGATGAGCCCGAGCCGCTGCAGCTCGTGCAGCGACTCTCCGGCCGGAGCCTCGAGCACCCCCTCGAGGAGCGGCAGCGCGAAGCGCCGCCCGAGCGCCGAGGCGGCCGTGACGACGCTCCGCGATCCGGGAGAGAGACGGTCGAGCCGCGCGAGGATCACCTTCTCGACCGTCTGAGGCACCTCGATCTCCGCGTCGTGGTCGAAGCGCCAGCCGCCGTCCTGCTCCCGGCTCAACGCTCCGACGTCGATGAGCGAGCGGACGAGCTCCTCGAGGTAGAACGGGTTCCCTTCCGCCGCGTCGAGCAGTCGCCGCTCGAGCGTGGCCGGGAGCGTCCCCGAGCCGACGAGCGCGGCGAGGAGCTCCCCGTCGGCGTCTCCGAGCGGGCCGAGGTCGAGCTCGCGCAGAAGGTGCGGGTACTCGCGCGCGGCAAGCTCGCGCAGGGCCCAGGCCGCGTGGTCGCGCTCGGGGCGAAGCGAGAGGATGAGGAGGACGGGCGACTGCTCCGCCAGCACGAGGAGCTGCTCGAGGAGCGCGACCGAGGTCGCATCCGACCAGTGGAGGTCCTCGACCACCACGACGAGCGGTCCCGCGTCTGCGAACCGGCTGAGGAGCTCGCCCACGACCTCGAACGTCCTCCACTGCAGGGCCTCCGGCGAGAGCTGCGCCGTGCGGGCGGCGGCCTCGGGCTCGAGCGCCAGGTCCAGCAGGGCGCCGAGGTACGGATAGAGCTCGTCCGCGCGCTCCGCGAAGAGCTGGTCGAGCCGCCGGCGGAGCCCGATCCGCACACGCAGCTCGGCTTCGTCGGCGGCGGCTCCGATCCACTCGGTGCGGAGGAGGTCGCGGAAGGGCCAGTACGGCAGCGACTCGCCGTAGGAGATGCACCGCCCCTCGAGCCACCGCACCCCGTGCCGCTCGGCGTCCGCCCGCAGCTCGGCCAGCAGGCGGGACTTGCCGATGCCGGGCTCGCCGCTCACGACGAGGATTCCGCCGCCGCCCGCCCGGAGCGACTCGACCGCCTCCCTGCCGGCGCCGAGCTCGCGCGCACGGCCGACGAGCCGCGTCTCGACCCCGGGCAGCCCGCGCAGGCGGTAGCGGCCGGCTCGGAGCCCCCGCACCGGCCACGCCTGCACGGCGCCGCTGCGGCCCTTGAGCTCGAGCGGGAGGGGATCGTCCCAGTCGAAGAGCGCCTCGACCGCACGGTGCGTCGCGTCGTCGACGAGCACGACGCCCGAGCCCGCGGCCCCCTGGAGCCGCGCCGCGAGGTTCACCGTGTCGCCGAAGGCCGCGTACTCGACCCGGTCGCCCGCACCGACCTCACCGAGCACGACCGAGCCCGTCGCGCCGCCGATGCGAACACCGAAGCCCTCCACTCCCCAACCGCGGCGCACGTCGCGCGCGTAGTCGTCCATCTCGGCGACGATCCGGAGCGCGACGCGGACGGCGCGCTCGGCATCGTCCTCGCGGGTCGTCGGCGCGCCGAAGAAGGCGAGCACGCCGTCGCCGGCGAGGTCCTTGACGTGGCCGCCGAGCGACTCGACCTCGCCGACGATGCGCGCCATCGCCTCGCCCACGACGAGCTTCACGTCCTCGGGATCGAGCAGCTCGCCGAGCGCCGTCGAGCCGACGACGTCGGCAAAGAGCGCCGTCACGACCTTGCGCTCCTCTCGTACGGCGCTGATCACGGTCCCAGGAAACCTGCTCACGCGGCTTCGTTCAAGCCGATCCTGACCAGATGCGCCGCAAGAGCGCGGTCGACCGCCTCGTCGCCCGCCGCCCCGCGCGCCGCGGCCTCGAGCCGGGTGGCGTCGCCGCGGAGCCGGAGCGACGCGCGGCCCTCCTCGAGACCGCGGCCGGACCCGAGGAGCGCCGCCGTCGCAGCCCAGAGCGCACCGTCGCCGGGCGCGCTCTCGGCGCGGAGCTGGCTGGAGAGCGAGATCAGCTCGGACAGGTCGGCCACGGCCGCGACGTCGTGAAGCTCGGCGACCCGGACGAGCCCGTGCGCGTAGAGATAGTCGCCGAGGAGCAGTGCGGTGTCGGGATCGGTCGGCGCGAAGAGCCGCCCGGTCGCGTAGTGCACGAGGTACCCCTCGTAGATCGTCTCGAGACCGATCGCGAAGCGCTCGTCCGCAAGTGGTGAGAAGACCGCTTCCGGCTCGGCACCGTTTCGCGCCATGTCTCCCCAGAGCGTGCTCTCGTGAGCCGCGCACGACACGATCTCGTCCCACATCACGAGTGCGCTCCTTCGAAGAACGCGCGCGCGACGCCGAGCGTCTGCTCGACCTCGGCATCTCCGTGCGCCGCCGAGACGAACATCGCCTCGAACTGCGACGGCGCCACGTAGATGCCGTGCGCGAGGAGGTGACGGAAGAGCGCGGCGTAGCGCTCCGTGTCGCACGCCTGTGCATCGTCGAAGTTGCGCACCTCCCCGCTCGTCATGAACGCGGTCAGCATCCCGCCGACGCGGTTCACGCGGGCGTGCTCGGCGAGGCCCGCCTCGAGCAACGCGCCGACGCGCTCGAGCTCGTCGTAGATCGCCGGGCTGCGCAGCCGGCGGAGCACGGAGAGGCCCGCGGCGGTTGCGAGCGGGTTGCCGGAGAGCGTCCCCGCCTGATAGACGGGCCCGCTCGGCGCCAGCTGCTGCATGACCTCGGCGCGCCCACCGAAGGCGGCGAGCGGCAGGCCGCCTCCCACGATCTTCCCGAGGACGGTGAGATCGGGGAGCACGCCGAAACGCTCCTGCGCGCCGCCGCGCGCGACGCGGAAGCCCGTGATCACCTCGTCGAAGACGAGGAGCGCGCCCGAGGCGTCGCAGAGTTGACGGAGGGCCTCGAGGAACCCTTCGGCCGGCGGGACGACGCCCATGTTCCCGGCGACCGGCTCGACGATGATCGCGGCCAGGCCCTCGCCGTAGCGCATCACCGCGTCCGCGGCGGCATCGACGTCGTTGTACGGGCACACGATCGTGTCGGCGGTGACCCCGGTCGGCACGCCCGGCGTCGACGGGATCGCGAGCGTCGCGAGACCCGACCCGGCACTCGCGAGCAGCGCATCGACGTGACCGTGATACCCACCCGCGAACTTGAGGATGCGGTCGCGCCTCGTGAAGCCGCGCGCAAGGCGCAGAGCGCTCATCGAGGCCTCGGTTCCCGACGAGACGAGCCGTACCCGCTCGACCGACGGCACGGCGTCGACGATCTCCTGCGCGAGGTCGACCTCTGCCTCGGTCGTCGCGCCGAACGTCGTGCCGCGCTCCGCGGCCTCGCGCACCGCCTCGACCGTCTCCGAATCGGCGTGCCCGAAGACGAGCGGCCCCCACGACTGCACCCAGTCGAGGTAGCGGTTGCCCTCGGCATCGACGAGAAAGGCGCCCTCGCCTCGCACCGCGAAGAGCGGCTCGTCGAGGCCGACCGCACGCATCGCCCGCACCGGCGAGTTGACCCCCCCGGGGATGAGATCGAGCGCGCGCCGATACAGCTCGCTTCGCGTTCTCAAGGACATCGAGGTCGAGAATCAGCGGCCGTGCACGCGGCCGTCTTCAGGGGTTGCTACAGCCACTGCGCGAGGTCCTTCGTCCAGTAGCTGACGATCAGATCCGCGCCTGCGCGCTTGATCGCCGTCAGCGACTCGAGCGCGGCCTGCTGCTCGTCGAGCCAGCCGGCGCCGGCCGCGGCCTTCACCATCGCGTACTCGCCCGAGACGTTGTAGGCGGCGAGGGGGACGTCGAACGCGTCGCGCGCCGCACGGATCACGTCGAGATACGGGAGAGCGGGCTTGATCATGATCCCGTCGGCGCCCTCGTCGATGTCCAGCTCGCACTCGCGCAACGCCTCGCGCACGTTCGCCGGATCCATCTGGTAGCTGCGGCGGTCGCCGAACGACGGAGCGGAGCCGGCCGCCTCGCGGAACGGCCCGTAGAAGGCCGACGCGTACTTGGCCGCATACGCGAGCACCGGCACCTCGCTTGCGTCGTGCTCGTCGAGCGCCTCTCGAATCGCGGCCACGCGTCCGTCCATCATGTCGCTCGGCGCGACCACGTCGGCGCCCGCCTCGACGTGCGAGACCGCTGTGCGCGCCAGGAGCTCGAGGCTGCGGTCGTTCGAGACCTCCCCGTCGACGACGACGCCGCAGTGCCCGTGCGACGTGTACTCGCACAAGCAGACGTCGGTCATGAGGACGAGCTCGGGGAAGCGAGGGCGGAGCGAGCGAAGCGCCTGCTGCACGATGCCGTCGTCCTCCCACGCACCCGTCGCCTGCTCGTCCTTCTCGGCGGGGACACCGAACAGGATCACCGCCTGCACGCCGGTGCGCACGAGCTGCTCGACCTCGCGCTGAACACCCTCGACCGTGAAGCGGGACATCGCGGGAAGCTCCGCGTTCTCGAGCGGCTCCGGCGCGACGAAGAGCGGCATCACGAACTGCCCGAGCTGCAGATGCGTCTCGCGCACGAGGCCGCGCAGGCCGCTCGAGCGGCGGAACCGCCGCAGCCGCACGTCGGGGAAGCCGGACATGCCTACAGACTAGACACGAGCCTTGGACCTCCAGGCTCACCGTGCGACTGGTCTGGCCGGCTCTTCCGGAACGACCTCGAGGCCCACGTCGTCGAGCGGCTGCTGCTGCTCGTCGGTCCAGCGTGCGAGAGCGACCCGTTCCCCGAAGAACTCCCAGGCGGCCCGTGCTGCAGCGAGCAGCGGCAGCGCGACGAGGATGCCGGGGAAGCCGTAGATCTCGCCGCCGGCGAGCAGGCCGAAGATCACGAGCAGCGGGTGCAGCCGCAGCGAGTGCCCCATCACCTTCGGGACGACGACGTGACCTTCGAGCTGCTGGATGCCGAGGAAGAGCAGTGCGACCCAGAGCGCCGAGATCGGATCCTGCACGAGCGCATACAGCACTGGCGGCGCGGCTCCGAGCCACGGCCCGACGTACGGGATCAGCTCCGTGATGCCGGCCCACGCGCCGAAGAGGAGGGCGTACTTCTGGCCGTTCGGCATCAGGCCCAGCTCGCCGAGGATCCAGATGCCGAAGCCCGAGCTCGCGCCGATGATGAGCGAGAGCGCGAGCTGTCCCTTGACGTAGTTCAAGAGGGCCTGCTCCATTCGTTCGACGAGCGGCTTCGTCCCGGGCACGGGTGGGAAGCGTCGGTCCACGGCAGCGGCCAACCGCTGCATGTCGAGCAGCATGTAGATCGAGACGACGACGACGAGCACGACGCTGAAGAGCAGGGTGACGACGGCCAGCCCGGCGCCCTCGGCCCAGTTGAGCGCCTTCGTCGTGTACTTCTCGACGTCCTTCGTGCCGATCGAGTTCAGGAACTTCTCGCCCTGACGCTCGACCTTGATCCGGTTGAGGTGATGCGCGTCGAGCCAGCGCTGCAGCCGCACGAGATCGTGCGTCGCACCGGTCTCGGGTGGACGTCCGCTCTCGACCGTAAAGTAGTTGTCGACTCGGTTGCTGGCGTGGCGAGTCTGCTGCACCACGACCGTCGCGAGAGCGAGGATCGCCAGTGCCACAGCTGCAGCGAAGGCCAGGTAGACGATCGCAACCGCCAGGCCCCGCGGGATCCACACGCGTCCGAGGCCGCGGACGAGCGGATTGAGGAGCAGGGCGATCAGGAGCGCCACGAGGAAGATGAAGACCGCGTGACGCACCGCCCCCGCCACGACCCAGGCGAGGAGCAGCAGCAGCGGCAGCCCGATGAGCTGGATCCAACGCGGAATCTCGATCCGCGGCGGGATCTGCTCGGCGGGATCAGGCGCCCCCGGCACGCAGACGATCGTACCGGGGAGGTTCGCCGGAGCCACCGCGTGGACGGCAATCTCGCCTTGGACGAGGCGGATCTCTGGCTCGAGCCGGCGCCTCCTCGGTTGATGGCCCCCCGCCCGTTCGATACGGTGCCCCCCGACATGCCGTCCTCACGCCCCACCCGGAGGCGGCGCGTCGAACGTCGAGAGGTGCGTGCCGCGCGCCGAGCTCGTCGGTTCGCGCTCCTCACGCTCCTCGCGATCGTTCTCGTCGTCGCGCTGGCGCTGACTGCCTTCGGCGGCACGTCGCGGCCCCTACAATCGCTCGCGGTCGCAAATCTCGCAGCGAGCACGCAGACGAAGCCGTTCCCACAGGTCGTCGCCGTGCACGGCTTCGTCCGCATTCAGATGCCGATCGCGCAGAACCAGACGACGGCGATCGGGTACCACTCGGCGACCGACGGCGCGGTGACGCTCGAGCCCATCGGCCGGCAGGGCAACGAGGGCCTGCTGCAACGCGTCTTCCACAAGGTGTTCGGCGGTGGCGGCGGCAATCCGACCTGGTATCAGCTCGACGGCGGCTCGCCTTCGACACTCGACGTTGGGGCCGCGCCCGGCACGGGCGTCTACTCGCCCGTCGACGGCACGATCGTCGGCATCACGCCGTACATCGTGGGGGGTCACCGTTTCGGAACCCGCATGGACATCCAGCCGCAGAGCGCACCGTCCTTCGTCGTCACGCTGACGCAGCTCCGCGCCGACCCGTCGCTGCAGGTGGGATCGAACGTCGTGAGCGGGGCAACACGCATCGGAACGGTCGTGAACCTGGCCAGGGTGGAACGGCAAGCGCTCGCGCGTTACACGAACGACGCCGGCAACCATGTCTCAATCGAGCTTCGCCCCGCCGCGTCGCTGGTCCTGAACTGAGATCAACCAGCTGAGACTGCTCTTCCTCGCCGACGTCTTCGGCCTCGCGGGTCGCCGGGCGGTCGACGAGCGACTGCCGGGCCTGCGTGAGGAGCTCGACGTGGACCTCTGCATCGTCAACGGCGAAAACGTCGCAGACGGTGCCGGCATCACCCCGAAGCTCGCCGACCGGCTGCTGCGCGCCGGGGCGGACGTCGTGACGCTCGGCAACCACACGTACCGGCGCGACGGCATCGCCGACTACCTGGCGACGAGCGACCGCGTCATCCGTCCTGCCAACGCCGGCAGGTGGGCTCCGGGACGCGGGCTCGCGGTCGCCGAGGCACGAAACGGCGCCCCGGTCGCCGTGCTGAACCTGCTCGGCTCGCTCTTCCTCGACGTGCCGCGATCGCCGTGGGAGATCGTGGACGAGCTCGTGGACGAGGCGCGCAGGTCGGCGGCGGTGATCGTGCTCGACTTCCACGCCGAGGCGACGAGCGAGAAGATCGCCATGGCGCGCTGGCTCGACGGTCGCGTCACCGCGGTCATCGGCACGCACACGCACGTGCAGACGAGCGACGCACGCGTGCAGCCGGGTGGAACGGCGGCGATCACCGACGCGGGCATGACCGGCCCGCACGACTCGGTGATCGGCGTCAGGGCCGATCTTGCGATCGCGCGCATGCGAACGCGTCTGTCCGTGCGCTTCGAGCCCGCCGAGGGCGGAGTGCGGATCGAGGGAGTCGTCGTCGAGTGCTCAGACGACGGCAGGGCGAGGAGCATCGAGGCGCTCCGGCTCGACGTCTGAGACCGGTACCCGCGCGACGACGGCGAGCGGCGCGAGCACGGTGATCGCCGCGAAGCCGAAGAACCATGGGATGTAGGTGTAGAGCCAGTACGTGAGCACGAGCTCGAAGCCGGCGAGGAGCGCGGCGGTGAGCGCGGCGAGCTGGAGCGGCGACTTGTGCCGCGGCACGAAGGCAGCTGCAACGGCGCCGGCGAGGAGCAACGCCTGGAGCACGCGCTGGACGATGTGCAGGTCCGGTATCCCGTGCGCGTGGTACTGCCGCCAGTCCCAGAGCGACCACGGCGCATCGCGTCCGACCTGCCAGCTGATCGAGCGATCCCAGAAGACGCGCAGCTCGTGCAACGGGCTCGGCTCGAGCAGCACGACGGAGAACGCCGCGAGGGTGGCGACCGCGAAGCCGAGGAGGAAGCGCCGCGACGGGCGCCGATTCGGATACGTCAGCCAGAGCGGAGCGACGATGAGGGACGCGAACTTCGTCCACCCCGAGAGTGCCGCGAGCGCGCCGCGCGCGAACGGCGCCGAGGCCAGCCAGAAGCCCCAGATGAGGAACGCCGGCATCAGCGCGTCGTTCGTGTTCGAGTTGGACGCGTACTG
>DASSGL010000272.1:0-9158 GCA_035693525.1 Gaiellaceae bacterium
CGAGGGCTCCTGCGGCCTGCCTAGCACTGTGTTTTGCCACACCTCGGCTCGGCGTGACTGGTTCTCGACGACGCGGGTATGCACGGTCGAACGGGCGGCGACGAGAAGGAGGTGTGATGACGGCGAGGCTGCGCATGCTCAAGGCGCCACGAGTGGCTCTGGTAGGCACGTATCCGCCGACGCGGTGCGGGATCGCGACGTTCACGGCGTCGCTCGCGGATGCGATGACGACCACGATGCCGGCGTGCCGCATCGGTGTCGTCGCCTCCGTCAGCGAGCAAGCACGGCACGGAGACTCGCGGGATGTCGTCGCCGAGCTCGTGAGCGGTTCCCCGCGGTCGCGGGCCGAAGCCGTCGCGGCGCTGGAGGACTTCGACGTGGCGATCGTGCAGCACGAGTTCGGCATCTACGGCGGGCCGGACGGCTACGAGGTGGTGGATCTCCTTCGCGAGTCGAGCACCCCGGCGATCGTCGTGCTGCACACGGTGCTCAGGGAGCCGACCCGAGCCCAGCGCCGGGTCGTGGAGGAGCTCGGGCGCCTCGCCGACCGCCTGGTCGTGCAGAGCGCGTCGGCGCGGGCGCGGCTGCTAGAGCAGTACACGGTCGCCGCGGAGAAGGTGCAGACCATCCCGCACGGGGCCCGGCCCAACCTCGGCCAACCCGCTCGCACGGACGGCTCTGCGACGGTCGTTCTCACCTGGGGCCTTCTCAGCCCGGGCAAGGGGATCGAGTGGGGCATCGACGCGATCGCCCGCCTTGCCGACCTCGACCGGACGCCTCACTACGTCGTCGCCGGACAAACGCATCCCAAGGTGCGCGAGGTCCATGGCGAGAACTACCGCGAGTCGCTCCGCGCGCAGGCGGCGGCGCTCGGCGTCTCCGATCGGGTCGAGTTCGACGACTCCTACCGGGACACCGCCTCGCTGCTGCGGCAGATCCGCCGGGCCGACGTCGTCCTGCTGCCGTACGACTCGCGCGAGCAGGTCGTCTCCGGGGTGCTGGTGGAGGCGCTCGCCTCGGGCAAACCGGTCGTAGCGACCCGGTTCCCCCACGCCGACGAGCTGCTTGCAGGCGGTGCAGGGCTCCTCGTCCCGCACCAGGACCCTGCGGCGATCGCGGACGCGCTGCGCCGCCTGCTGACCGACGAGGTGCTCGCCGCTCGCTCCACCGCGGCCGCGCGCCGCGAGGGAGAGAGGCTCTCCTGGGAAAGCGTCGGGGCGCGCTACCTCGAGCTGGCCGGCGAGCTGGTTCGGCTGCCCGGTCCTGCGCCGATCGGTCCGCGGAGGATTCCGGCGCCTCGGTTCGAGCATCTCCTCGCTCTCAGCAGCGAGGCCGGCGTCTTCGAGCACGCGAAGCTGACCGACGTACGGCGCGAGCACGGCTACTGCACCGACGACGTGGCCCGTGCGCTCGTCGTCCTCATGCAGGAGCCGGAGCGCTCAGCACAGCTCGAACGGCTCGCCGAGACGTGTCTCTCGTTCCTCGAGAGCGCGCAGCTGCCGGACGGGCGGTTTCACAACCGGCTCTCCGCCGCGGATACGTGGGTGGATGCGGTCGGGCCGGACGACGCGTGCGGTCGCGCGCTCTGGGCGGCCGGGACGGCCGGCGCCGGCGCAACCACGCGTGCGCAGCGAGCTCGTGCGCAGCGCCTGCTCGAGGCCGGCGCCGGCTTTCGGAGCCCCTGGTTGCGCGCGAACGCGTTCGCAGTCCTCGGGGCGGTCGCAGCGCTCGGCGCTCCGCCGCGAGCGGACGGCGCTCTCGAGCTCTTGCGATCGGCGGCAACGGGGCTCGGCTGCGTCTCGCGCGATCCGGCGTGGCCGTGGCCGGAGCCGCGTCTCACATACGCGAACGCGGCTCTTGCGGAGGCGCGCATCGCCGCCGGCGTCGCCCTCGCCGACGACGGGCTGTTGGCGGACGGGCTCGAGCTGCTCGCCTGGCTCGTGGACGTGGAGACGAGCGGCGACCACTTCAGCTTCACGCCGGCCGGGGGCTGGGCGCGCGGCGAGCCGCGGCCGGGATTCGACCAGCAGCCGATCGAGGCCGGTGCCATGGCCGATGCGTGCGCGCGCGCGTTCGACGCGACCGGGGAGGCGAAATGGGGCGACCGGGCCGTCGTGGCCGCCGAATGGTTCCTCGGCCGGAACGACGTCCGCGTGCCGCTCCTCGATCAACGCACAGGGGGCTGCAAGGACGGGCTCGAGCGTGACGGCGTCAACGACAACGAAGGTGCCGAGTCGACGATCGCGTCGATCGCCGCGCTCCAGCAGGCGCGGCGGATTCAGCAGGCCGACCGCAGCGCGTCGATCAGCGGCGCCGCATCGATCGTGGCCACGCCGACGCAGCGATCGGCAGCACCGTACGTGAGGTAGATCGTCCCATCCGGCCGTCCGATCGCACCCTGCACGAACACGACGTCGTCGACGTCGCCGTTGCGCTCCCACGGAAGCTCCGGTCGGAGGATCGGGCGATCGAGGACGGACCGGAGCGCGCCGGTCTCGTCGTCGAGGAGCGCGACGTTGATCGTGTAGCGCGAATCGGCGTCTCGCTCGTGGTAGAAGAGCAACAGCCCTCCGTCGGCCGCGATGGGCGGTGCTCCGGCGCCGACCCCGAGCCCGCCGAGCGCCGGCCGGATCAAGGTGTGGCGCTCGAGCTCCCGCAGGTGCGCGTCCCAGTAGTCGCCGTTTGCCTCGTACAGGTGCTCGAGCGAGTCGAAGACGGCGAGCTGCATGTTCGGATGGATTCTGTGGATCAGCGCCAGGCGGCCGTCGCGAAGGTTGAAGAGGACGCAGTCCTTGTCGGGCACGCCCTCCGGCCCGACGATCCGGCCCCAGGTCGGACTGATCGCAAAGCGGCCGTCCGCGTAGACGAGCCGATGGACGCCGACCCGCCACGGCTTGCCGGACCCAGGCTCGGACAGGTACGTGTAGGTCATGAGCACGTGCTCGGTTCCGTCGGCGCTGATGCGCTGCACGCGCGGGTCCTCGATGCTGTAGAGCCCGTCGATCGAGTCCGTGGCGAGGACCTGCTGGAAGGAGTAGTCGAGGCCGTCCTCCGACGTGAACACGAGGACGTCGGACACGTAGTCGAGGAAGCGCGGGCCCGGTTCTTCGTTCGAGACGTAGCCGTCCCGGACGCCGCGGGCGAAGAGATGGAAGACGCCGTCGACCACGATCAGGCCGGCGTTGAAGATCGGGCCGTAACCCGGCACGGCGCCGAAGTCGATGACCGGTGTGTCTCGAAGTCGCTGCGCAGCGTGTTCGAGCATCCAGGGCAAGCTCTACACGAGAGATCGGACGAAGGAGCCGCGGCTTGAGGTCCTCCGAGCTCTTCCAGCGGTACCCGGGCAACCCGATCTTGACCGCCGCCGACTGGCCGTACACGGTCAACGCCGTCTTCAACCCCGGCGTCACGCGGGTCGGTGACGAGACGCTGCTGCTCGCACGGGTCGAGGACCGCTCGGGTCGGTCGCACCTCTGCATCGCGCGTAGCCGCGACGGGCTCGACGGCTGGACGGTCGAGGCCGACCGGCGATTCCTTCCCGACGTCGATTCGGAGCCGGAGCGATACGGGATCGAGGATCCGCGCATCACCGCCTGCGGCGACGAGTACATGATCGTGTACACGGGCTATTCGAGCGCGGGGCCGCTCGTCAGGCTCGCCTCCACCCGCGGCTTCGACACGTTCGACCGCCGCGGCACCCTGATGCCGCCGGAGGACAAGGACGCCGCCCTCTTCCCGCGCACGTTCGACGGCCGCTGGGCCCTCATCCACCGGCCGGTCGCGACCGGGCCGCAGCAGATGGCGCACATTTGGCTCTCGTGGAGCCCTGACCTGCACTTCTGGGGGGAGCACAGGATCCTGCTCCCAGCGCGTGCCGGCGGCTGGTGGGACGCGAACAAGATCGGGCTCGGGCCGCCGCCGCTCGAGACCGACCGCGGCTGGCTGCTGCTCTACCACGGCGTCCGCACCACCGTTGGGGGCGCGATCTACCGGCTCGGGCTCGCGCTCCTCGACCGCGAGCGGCCCGAGCACGTGCTGGCGCGCTCGAGCGAGTGGATCTTCGGCCCCCACGCTCCCTACGAGCTCTCGGGCGACGTGCCGGCGGTCGTCTTCCCGTGCGGCTGGACCCTCGCCGACGACGGCGACACCGTCCGCCTCTATTACGGCGCGTCCGACACCACGATCTGCGCGGCGACGGCGAGCCTTGCCGCGTTGCTCGACTGGCTCGAGCGGCACTCTTCCTAAAGTGGGTTGCCATGAGCGCACTCCGGGTGGCGATGCTGGCACCGATCTCGTGGCGCGTGCCACCGCTCGGCTACGGTCCGTGGGAGCAGTTCGTCTCCTTGTTGACGGAGGGCCTCGTCGACCGCGGCGTCGAGGTGACGCTCTTCGCGACGGCCGACTCGCAGACGCGGGCGCGGCTCGTCGGCAGCGCTCCGACCGGCTACTCGGACGACCCCACGCTCGACGCGAAGGTCTGGGAGGCACTGCACGTCGCGGCAGTGTTCGAGCACGCGGACGAGTTCGACCTCGTCCACAACAGCGCCGACTTCCTGCCGTTGACCTACAGCCGCCTCGTCGACACGCCGGTCGTCACGACCATTCACGGGTTCTCCTCCGAGCGAATCGTCCCCGTCTTCGAGCGCTATGACGGCCACGTCCACTACGTGGCGATCAGCGACGCCGACCGCCATCCGAAGCTCCATTACGCGGCGACGATCCACCACGGCATCGACATGAGCGCCTTCGAGCTCGGCGACGGCGACGGCGACTACCTCCTCTTCCTCGGGAGGATCCACCCTGACAAGGGTGTGGTGGAGGCGCTCGACCTCGCCGAGCGCACCGGCCTGCAGCTCCTCATCGCCGGCATCGTCCAGGACGAGCGGTACTACGACGAGCTCGTCGCGCCGCGGGTCGACGGCGAACGGATTCGATATCTCGGCCCGGTCGGTCCGGAACGGCGGGGCGAGCTGCTCGGCCGGGCCCGCGCGCTCGTCCACCTGGTCAACTTCGAGGAGCCGTTCGGCTTCAGCGTCGTCGAGGCGATGGCGTGCGGCACCCCTGTGGTCGCCCACGCGCGCGGCTCGCTTCCCGAGATCGTGCGCTCCGGCGAGAACGGATTCCTCGTCTCGTCGCCCGACGAAGCGGCCGCCGCGGTCGACGCGGCGGCCAATCTGGACCGAGCGGCGGTGCGGGCGTCGGTCGAGCGACGCTTCACCGTGGACAGGATGGTCGACGACTATCTCGCGCTCTACCGGCGGGTCGTCTGACGAACCGGCACCAGCGAAAAGCGCCTTGGCAACCTGCCTTCAGGCAGGTTGCGGACGTAGCGCCGCACGGGCGAGCCGACGACTGCAAGCAGGCTGAAGCCTGCTTGCGAGAAGAGCTGACGACTGAACGATGAACGCGGCCGCGGGGCGCAAACCATGACCTCGTGCGTGGGGCGTCGGCCGAGTCGCCGGCGAGTGCGACCGCGAGCGCACTCTCGAACGCCGTGATCACGATCAGGGAGTCGAATCCGTAGCGGTGCGACGACCGCTGCCTGCTCGAAGCAGGCAGCGGTCGAGGCGCGCGTCACACGTGGGCCGGCTCGCGCACGAAGTCGAGCAGAGCCTCGTTCACCTCGTCCGGATGCGTCCACCCGATGTTGTGCGGGCCGCCTTCGACCGGGATCAGCTTGAGATCGTCGACCAGCTCGGGCAGGCGCGCTGCGGTCGCCTCGAACGGGAGGATCCGGTCCTCCGTTCCGTGGACGACGAGCACGGGCACGTCGATCTTCGGCAAGTCGGCGCGGAAGTCGGTCAGCCAGGCGCCGACGCAGGCGTAGGTGGCAAACGGCGAAGATGCCGCCGCGACGTTGAAGCTCGCCTGGTAGGCCTGCTCGGAGATGCGCTCCGGCATGAACGTGTCGGTGTTGTAGAAGTTGTCGAAGAAGTCCTTGAAGTACGCGTAGCGGTCCTTGACGATCGCTGCCTCGATGCCTTCGAACACCTGCCGGTCGACGCCTTCGGGATTGTCGTCGGTCTTCAGCAGGAACGGCGGGATCGCGCCGAACAACGCTGCCTTGCGCACGCGCTTCGAGCCGTACGTGCCGAGATAGCGGGTGACCTCCCCCGTACCCATCGAGAAGCCGCCGAGAACGATGTCGTTGACGTCGAGGTGCTCGAGCAGCACGTTCAAGTCCCCTGCGAAGGTGTCGTAGTCGTATCCGACGGTCGGCCGGCTGGAGCGTCCGAACCCTCGCCGGTCATATCTGATCACCCGGTAGCCGTTCGCGAGGAGCTCACGCTCCTGCTTCTCCCACGAGCTGCCGTCCAACGGATAGCCGTGAATCAGAACGACGGGGTCGCCGACGCCGTGATCCTCGTAGTGGATCTCGATCGGAGCATCGTTCTCGGTGCCCACGGTGATGCGAGGCATGGTCGTCTCCTCTACTCGTGACTCGCGATCAACACGACGCCATCGCCGCGCTGCGCACTCTGATTCGATGCTACGCCGGGCGGTATGCCTTACGTCGTGCGATTTCGGCGATGAATCTTCGCCGTCCGATCCGATCAGGCCGCCAGGGCGTCGTCCGGCGGGCGAAGCCTCGCGGCGACGCTCAGCGCCGGGATCGAGCCGTAACGAACGACGCGGCCTGCAATCGGCAGGGCGAGCTCGTCCAGACCGGTCCACCGCAGCCCGTACTCGCGGCGCAGTGCTGGCGGAAGGATGCGTGCAGTCGCCAGGCGGTGAGCCGGCGCGAGCAGGCGAAGCGGCGCGGGCAGCGGTGTCGCGAGGATCACCGACGCGACCTCGCGCGCAGGAGCCGTCACGGTGATCGCCCCGCTCGAGACCTCGGCCTCGAAGTACGCAAGGAACTCGCCGTAGCCCGCCGGCAGCACATCGGCGGGCGTGCCGAACAAGCGCGCAACGACGCTCATCTCGCGGACGTACAGGTCGCGCTCGTCCATCGAGAGCGAATGAACGAACCGCTCGTATGCGGCCAGTGAGCTATGCACGAGCGTCGCGTGCACCCAGACCATCAACTCCGGATCCGAAGCCGAGTACGCGGTTCCCGGCGGAAACGGGCCAAGCTGCTCGCCGGTGTTCCCGTGGACGCGCGCGTGCACGGCCCGCACGGCGGCGCCTGCACGCTCGGCCTCCGCTTTGTCGCCGAATGCGATCAAGTAGAGAGCGCGCAGCGTGCGGACGAGCCGGCGCCAGAGATCGCGGTCATAGCCGGAATGCTCGACGACACCGATCCCGACGAGCGGGTGCGCGACCTGGAGCAGCACGGCAGCTCCGCCGCCGAGGAACGGGATCACCGGCGAGTTGCCGAGCCGCCGCACCATGCTCTCGGGACTGAAGTAGCCGTCGCGCGCGACGAGGCGCTCCGTATGCGTCCGCATGCCCGAGCCTTACCCGTTCCGCCGGCGACGATGCAGGCCGCAAGGTCACGACTCGACGGCGTGTCCTCCGGTGCTGCGTCGCGCCGGAGCTCGGTAACACCCGCGGTCGGGTTCCCTCCGCTACTCGGGCAGCCAGCCGACGCGGTACGCGGTCGGCTCACGCGGCGGCAGCGGGCCGTACACGGCGTCCGGGTCCGTCGTGTCCTCGTCGACGCTCACACCGTGCCGCTTCGCGAGCTCGTCCGCTGTGAAGCCGAGGCTCTCGGGCTCGCTGGAACGTTCGCGCGCGCCGACTGCGATCACGACGCACGGCCCCGTCCCCGCTCCGATGATCACGTGCTTCGTGTTCGGCGGGCAATGCACGAAGTCCCACGCGCGCAGCTGCCGCTCCTCGCCTTCGACGATCAGAATGGCTTCGCCCGCTACAACGAGGAAGTCCTCCTGATCGGCCTCCCAGTGGTACATGGCCATCGCTTCGCAGGGCCCGAGCACGAACGGGTTCACGCCCAACTCCTCGGCCTGCCGCTCGCCTTCGAAGTCGTCGAGTGCGAGGCAGACTGCGCCGCGGCCGTCGGCGTGACGCCATTCGGCCTCTCGCAGGCCGAGGACGTACCATCCCTCACCGCTCGGAACGAGCCCGTACTCGGTCCTTGCCGGCTTCGACTCGGGAACCATGAGCGCGAACCCTGCCGCAAACCGTTCTGCGGTGCGGCATACGAGCCTTCAGTGCGGCACGTGCTCTCGCAGCTTCTCGAGATCTAGAAGCCGCACGCGGCGACGTTCCGGCTTGATCGCCCCTTCGCGGGCCAGGTCGCGAAATGCGCGAGACACCGTCTGCCTGCTCAAGGCCAGCGTTGCGGCGAGCTCTCCCTGCGTCACGTCGACCGTGGGCTCGTTGCGCTCGGCCGATTCGTGCAGGAGGAGGTGGCTGACCTGCTCGACGGCCGACCTCCCCGCCAGCTCAAGGAGCCGTTGGTGCGCACGATCGAGGGCGTGGGCGAGGAGGCGAAGCCAACGAGCCGCAATCTCTGGAAACATCTCCTCGAGCGTCCGGATCGTGTCGAGACGGAGGCGGAGAAGCGTCGCCTCGCTCAACGTGACCGCCGAGTACGGATAGGGGACGTCGAGCAGGATCGCAAGCTGGTCGACGCTCGAGCCGGCGTGGAGCATTTGCACGACGAGGCGTTCCGAGAAGGTCTCGTAGACGAGCTCGAGCTCGCCGCGCTCGACGATGAAGAGCTCTCGCGCCCGGTCGCCCTGGCGGAAGAGCGTCGCTCCGGGCGGATACGTGCGGCGGATGGCGAAGCGACGAAGCGCTTCGACGTCGTCGCCGGGAAGGGACTCGAAGTCCTCCCTCGTCATCGTCGCGCGCAGCCAGCGAGCGAAGTGCGGGCTGTCGGCCCGTGGCTTGCGTGCGCCGGCGAGCGAGGTCGAACTGGCGATCTCGGCACTGTCGCAGATCCGACAGTTTTCGTCCGAGCGCCGAGGCAAGGCATGAGGTCAGCGGCGCCGTGCCGCTCACGTGGCACGGACCGAGGTTCTACGAACGAGTACGGAAGGAGGCACTTGATGTCGCAGCTTGTTCCCGAGCGGCGATCGACGGCCGCACCGGAGCGGTGGGAGTCTCTCAGCGATCTCGAGCAGGTCACCGAGCGCATGCGCCGGATGCTCGACCAGACGTTCGGCGGGCTCGGTTGGCCGTCGCCCCTGCTCGCCGACTCGGCCGGCTGGTCGCCGCTCGTGGACATCGAGGAGCAGGACGACGCC
>DASSGL010000273.1:0-2827 GCA_035693525.1 Gaiellaceae bacterium
GACGCCTCCGTGCCGTCCTCTTCGTGGAAGGCGAGCGCCGTCTCGTACCGATGGTGCCCGTCGGCGATCAGGAGCTGGGCGTCGCGAAGCTCGTCGGTGAGCGCGTCGCCGAACGCTGCGTCGAGCCGCCACAGCTTCGAGACGACGCCGCCCTCGTCGACCGCGAGGTCGGGCTCGCCCAGGCCGTCGACCTCGATCGTCGCGTCCCAGAGCAGGAAGATCGGTTCGAGCTGCGTCCGCGTCGCGCGCAACAGCCGCAGCCGGCCCTCCTTCGGTCCGGCATGCGTGCGCTCGTGCGGCAGGACCACACGGTTCTCGTAGGGCTCGACGTGAAGAGCAGCGACGAAGCCCTCACGCTCCCGCGCGACGCCGTCGGGCCCGAGGTAGCGCTGCACGAGCCACCAGTACGAGGGCTCGTCGTCCTCGACGAGTACGCCCGCGTCGCGCCACGCGGCGAGGTCACGGGCAGCGTCGTCCTCGCTCGAGGGCAGTGTCAGGTGGACGATGTTGTACGGGCTCTGCGCGAGATACGCCCCACGCTCGGCCGGCGAGATGACGTCGTACGGCGGCGCGACGAGGTCCTCGAGCGGGCCTGCGGCAGCTTCGGCATAGCGAAGCGCACGGAATGGACGTACCGTCGCCATGAGGCTGACGCTACCAAGAGGCCTCCCGTGGCACGCGCCTCCCGGCCCAGATGACGGAACGAGCCTCCGACGACGGCGCGCGCGCGGGCGACGTGAGGCGCCGCCCGGATGCGCACCGCCCGCGAAGCGACGCGGAGCTGTCGGAGCGCGGGCCGGACCAGAGGCCGGCGCGTGCGCTTCGTCCGCTCGATGGGCCGCCGCTGACGCGGCGGACGCGCGACGCCGATCGTGCGACCGCCGGGATCGACGAAGGCGACAGTGGAGATCGGGACGAGCCGTCGCCTGCGCAGGCGCGTCCGAACGACGAGGCGAGACGCGACGTGCGGATCGTCCGCACGGACGACGTCGACCACGACGCCGTGGCGGCCGCCCGTGAGCGTGAAGCCCTCGCAGCGTGCCAGCCAGTACCGCGCCACCGCCCCCGAGCCTTCGAACCGCGTCCCGACCATTCTCTGAACCGCCTTCCCGCCGGACGCCGCAGGCCAAACCAGAAACTAGGATCGCACAATGCGCATCCAGGCCGCTGTCCTCGAGGAATTCGGCGCTCCGCTCGTGGTGCAGGAGCTCGATCTCGCAGGGCCGAAGGAGACCGAGGTTCTCGTTCGCCTCGTCGCGTGCGGCGTCTGCCACACCGATCTCTACACCGCGTCCGGCGCGGATCCGTCCGGCTACGCGCCGACCGTGCTCGGCCACGAGGGTGCGGGGGTGGTCGAGGCGGTCGGTGCGCGGGTCACCTCTCTCGCTCCCGGCGACCACGTCGTCACGCTCTTCTCGCCGCAGTGCCGCAAGTGCGCGCACTGCCTGGACGAGCGCACGAACCTCTGTCTTGCGATCCGCGAGCAACAGAACCAGGGCTACCTGCCGGACGGCACGACACGGCTGTCGCGCGACGGCGAGCCGGTCCGCCACTTCATGGGAACCTCGACGTTCGCGGAGTACACGGTCATGCCGGAGATCGCCCTTGCCAAGATCTCGGGCGAGGCGCCGCTCGACGAGGCGTGCGTGTTCGCCTGCGGGCTCTCGACCGGGCTCGGTGCGGCGCTCAACACCGCGCAGGTCGAGCCCGGCTCGACATGCGTCGTCTTCGGCGCCGGTCTCGTCGGCCTAGGCGCCGTCGCCGGATGCCGGCTGTCGGGTGCGGAACGGATCGTCGCGGTCGACCTGTCGGAGGAAAGGCTCGAGCTCGCACGCGGTCAGGGCGCGACCGACACGCTCGTCGCGGGAGAGGACACGGTGCAGCGGATCCTCGCGCTGACCGACGGGTTCGGCGCCGACTACGCGTTCGAGGCCACCGGGCTCGTGGACGTCATGAGGCAGGCGGTCGAGTCCGCACGGATGGGCTGGGGCCTCGCGACGGTCTGCGGCGTGGCCGGCAAGGGCGAGACCGTCGACATCGTGCCGCGCTACCTCATCACCGGCCGCCGCGTCGCCGGCTCGTCGTTCGGAGGCGTCAAGGGACGCGACCAGGTGCCCGTGCTCGTCGACCGCTGGCTCGCCGGCGAGATCGAGGTCGCTCCGCTGATCTCGCATCGGTTGACGCTCGCGGACGTGAACCGCGGCTTCGACCTGATGCACGCGCAGGACGGCATCCGCTCGGTGGTCGCGTTCGGGTCTCCGTGACGGCGATCGCACAGCTCGAGGAGAACCGCACCGTCGAGGGCGTCTACGCGGTTGCCCGAAAGCAACGTCTGAAGACGCGCAACGGCGCGTCGTACCTCGCGCTCGAGCTCGTCGATCCGAGCGGGCGCATCGCCGCACGCGTCTGGAACGACGTCGAGCTGCTCGACGGTCGCTTCGCGGAAGGCGATGCCGTGCGAGTCCTCGGACGCGTCGAGCGGTTCCGCGACGCGCTGCAGCTCGACGTGCGGACGCTCGAGCCGGCGGCCGACGTGGATCCGGCGTCGATGTCGCCGGCGCTGCGCCGCGATGGCGACGAGCTCGAGGGGTTTCTCGAGTTCCTCGTCGCCGAGCTCTCGCACCGCGGCCTGCACGCGGCCGTCGAGCGGACGCTCGACGGCGAGACGCGCTCCGCCATGCGTGCTCTCCCGGCGACCGCGGACGGCCACCATTCATACGCCGGCGGCTTGCTGGAGCACACGGTCGGTGTCGCAACGCTCTGCCGGGAGACGGCACAGCTGCACCAGCGCCTCCGCCACGACCTGCTGCTCGCCGCCGCGCTCGTA
>DASSGL010000274.1:0-5552 GCA_035693525.1 Gaiellaceae bacterium
CCGCCGCTCGCGACGCGGACGAGACACGTGCGGTTCTGCCAGCCGTAGTCCTTGTAGATCGGCGCCCAGAAGCCGAAGTCCCAGAAGCGCTTGTACGAGTTCACCGTCGAGGCGGTGATCGCACAGAGACCGCGATAGTGCTCGAGGATGCCGCCCATGAACTGGAGGCCGAGCTCCGACAGCTTGGCAGGGCCGTCCGGGTCGTAGAAGACGTTGTTGCCCTCCTCGTCGACGAGCGTGAAGTGGTGGTGGGCGCCGTTCGCGGAGACCCCGGTGAACGGCTTCGGCATGAAGCTCGCGATCACCCCGTGCTTGCGGGCAACGGCCGCGCAGATCTGGCGGTAGGTCGAGAGATTGTCGGCCGTCCGCAGTGCGCGGTCGAAGAGGAAGTTGAGCTCCAGCTGGCCCGGCGAGTCCTCGTGGTCGCCGTACGTCGGGCTGAGCCCGAGCTGCTCGCCGTAGTCCACGACGTCGAGGATGATGTCGCGCAGCTCCTCGAACTGGTTGATGTGGTAGCACCACGGCTTCGTGAGCCCCACCGCCTCGTTCGGGTCGTCCGTCTTCCGCATCCACATCATCTCCGGCTCGATGCCGCACAGGAACGTGTAGCCGAGCTCCTGCTCGACCTCGTTCATGATCCGCTTCAGGTTCTGGCGGGGGTCGGACTCGAGCAGCTCGCCGTTCTCGGTGTCGTAGCAGTCGCAGAAGACGCGGGCGACGCGCGGGTCCCAGGGGAGCTGCGCGAAGGTGTCGAGGTCGGCGACGGCTGCGAGCTCCGACTCCTCGGGCCCGAAGCCGATGTAGCGGTCGTGCCGGTCGACGAAGAGATCCGCCGTCGCGCCGTACACGAGCTGGTACCCGGCCTCGGCGACGTTCTCCCACTGCGTCGCGACGACGCCCTTGCCGTTGACGTGCCCGGAGACCGAGACCTGCTGGAAGAAGACGTACTTGATCCCGCGCTCGTCGATCAGCTTCCGGATCTGCCGGATCTTGTCGAGCCGCCCCGGGTCGTTCCGGGCCTCCTCGAGCGACGGGAGCGGATCGGCGATCGGGCCCTTCGCAAGCACGCTCTGCACCTGGGTCGGACCTTTCTCCACCACGGCCATCTGCAGACTCCTTTTCGGCGACGGGTGCTGTCGGGCGATTATCTCCCAAAAGGAAATACCGTTGCAAAACTGACCGAGGCGGCTTGCGGGACGCCGCCCTCTCCGTGAAAATGGCAATGCCGTTTCCCCAGCGGCGATCCCACGGGAGGCCAGCACCATCTCGTTTCTCCTCACCTGCCCCAACTGCGGCCCGCGCGACGTGAACGAGTTCGCCTACGCCGGCGAGGTGACGTCCCGGCCGCGCGAGACGCCGAGCCTGGAAGAGCTCACCGACTACGTCTACTTCCGCAGGAACGTCGCCGGCGTTCAGCGCGAGTGGTGGCAGCACCGATTCGGCTGCGAGCTCTGGTTCCTCGCCGACCGCGATACCCGGACGAACGAGGTGCTCCGCGTCGAGCTGCCTCGGGAGCGGGAGCCCGTGACCGCGCACGAGCCGCCTGTCCCGGAGACGCCCGCCGTCTGATGCGGCTGCCGCCGCAACCGGGGGAGCAGGTCGACCGCTCGCGGGCGTGCGTGTTCACCTTCGAGGGCAAGCCCGTGCACGCGTACGCGGGCGACACGATCGGCTCGGCGCTCTTCGCGTCCGGGCAGCGCGTCTTCTCGCGCAGCTTCAAGTACCACCGGCCTCGAGGGCTGCTCTGCTGCTCGGGGAGCTGCGCGAACTGCATGATGACCGTGGACGGGACGCCGAACGTCCGGGTGTGCGTCGAGCCCCCGCGTCCCGGAGCGGTCGTCGAGCCGCAGAACGTGCTCGGTTCGCTGGACCGTGACCTGCTCTCGATCGTCGACAAGGTCGGCCGGCCGTTCACCCCGGTCGGCTTCTACTACCGCACGATGATCCGGCCGCGCTGGCTCTGGCCGGCGTACGAGAGCTTCCTCCGCAACGTCGCCGGGCTCGGCCGGGTCGACAAGCACCGAGGCCGTACGACCCGCTTCGACGCGGAGCACCGCCGGGTCGACGTGCTCGTGGTCGGCGGCGGCCGCTCCGGCCTCGCCGCCGCGAGGGAGGCCGCGGCGCGCGGCGACCACGTGCTCCTCGTGGACGAGAACGCACGCCGGCACGACGACGAGCCGTTCGAGATCGTCGCCCCCGGCCGCGCCGTCGGGATCTACGAGGGCGGGCTCGTCCCCGTCGACGCCGGCTCCCTGCTGCTGCGCGTTCGGGCGCGGCACATCGTCGTCGCGACCGGGACCGTGGAGCAGCCGCTCGTCTTCCCGGGCAACGACCTCGTCGGGGTCATGCTCCCGGACGGCGTGCGCCGCCTGATCCGCGACTTCGCGCTGCGACCGGGCGAGCGGGCCGTGATCGTCGCCGCCGACGATCGTGCGCTCTCGGTGGCCGACGACCTGACGGCGGCCGGAGTCGAGGTCTTGGAGGTCGCCGATCTTCGCGAGCGCGACGTCGCCAGGATCGAGGCGAAGGGACGGAATGGGCGCGTCCGGCAGGTCCTCGTCGACGGCGAAGCGGTCGACTGCGACCTCCTCGTCGCCTCGGGCTCGCCGCAGCCGGCGTACTCGCTCCTGGCGCAGGCAGGCGCCCGGGTGTCCTACGACGCCGGGCGAGGCGTGTTCGTTCCGACGGAGCTCCCTCCGGGCGTCGAGGCGGTCGGCCGCGTGACGGGAGAGCTCGGCGACCTCGGCCCGCCGCGCGCGTGCTACGGCGACGGCGGGTTCGTCTGTGTGTGCGAGGACGTCGCAGTCAAGGACATGAAGCGCGCGATCGCCGAGGGCTTCGACTCGATCGAGCTCGCGAAGCGCTACACGACGGTGACGATGGGCCCGTGCCAGGGGCGGCTCTGCCACCTCGGTGCGATCCGGCTCTACGCGCACGAGCAGGGGACCGGCGAGGCGGCGATCGGCACGACGACCGCGCGGCCGCCCTGGGCGCCGGTGACGCTCGGCCTGCTCGCCGGGCGTCCGCACGAGCCGGCCAAGTGGACGTCGATCCACCACCGGCACGTCGAGGCCGGCGCGGACGTGATCTGGACAGGCGCCTGGCAGCGGCCGCACTCGTACGGCGATGCGCCGGCCGAGGCCCGCAACGTGCACGAGACGGTCGGCGTGATCGACGTCTCGACCCTCGGCAAGCTGCTCGTCGCCGGCCCCGACGCGACGGAGTTCCTCGAGCGCCTCTATCCCAACCGGTACGGCGACCTGAAGCCGGGTCGGGTTCGCTACGGCGTCCTCTCGACTGACGCCGGCCGGATCATGGACGACGGCACGGTCGCACGCCTCGGCGACGAGACGTTCTATGTCACGACGACCTCCACCGGCGCCGACGGCGTTCTCGGCTGGTTCGAGTGGTGGAACGCGGTCTGGCAGCTCGACGTCGAGGTCGTGAACCTGACCGGAGGCGTCGCCGCCGTCAACGTCGCGGGCCCCCGGGCGCGCGACCTGCTCGCGCGCCTCACGAGCGCCGACGTCTCGAGCGAAGGGCTCAAGTACCTCGACGCGCGCCACGGGCACGTCGCCGGCGTCCCGTGCCTGATGCTCCGCATCGGCTTCGTCGGCGAGCTCGGCTACGAGCTCCACTTCCCGAGCACGTACGGCGAGTACCTCTGGGACACGCTGCTCGAGCGCGGAGCCGACCTCGGCGCGAAGCCGTTCGGGCTCGAGGCCCAGCGCATCCTCCGCCTCGAGAAGCAGCACATCATCGTCGGGCAGGACACCGACTCGGAGTCGAACGTCCTCGACGCCGGGATGTCCTGGATCGCGAAGCTCGAGAAGGACGACTTCGTCGGCAAGTGGGCGCTCGAGCACGCAAAGGCGCGCGGGCCGCGAGAGCTGCTCGTCGGCTTCGAGATGGCGAACGGCACCGTGCCGCCCGAGGGCGGCCAGGTCGTCCGCGGCGGACGGCTGTCCGGCCGGATCACGAGCGCGCGCTGGAGCGAGCAGCTGGGCAGGGCGATCGGGCTCGCCTGGGTGCCGCCGGACCTGGCCGAGGAGGACGCCGGCTTCGAGATCCGCGTCGACGGCCGGCTCGAGTCTGCACGCGTCCGGCTGCGCCCCTTCTTCGATCCCGAGGGCGAGCGGCTGAAGGCGTGAGCGAGCTCGCGTTCGTATCGCCGGGCGAGGCCCGCGCGGAGGCCGGCTTCTCGCCTCGCGTCGCGTCACCTCTGGCCCGCGCGCTCGACGGCGCAGACGGCCTCAGCGACCTCTCGCTGCTCGGCAAGGTCGAGGTGCGCGGAACGCTCGACGAGCTGCCGGCCGGCATGGAGGTCCTGCGGATCACGCCGCGCCGCGCGCTCGTCGTCTGCGCGCCCGAGCAGTGCGCGGAGGTGCTCGAGTCGACGTCCGCCCTCGCGCTCGACATGACGGCGGCGCTCGCGGGCATCGAGCTCGAGGGCGACCGGCTCTTCCGCCGGCTGACGGACCTCGACCCGAGCGCACTGCCGGCGGCGGGCAAGGTGGCCGGTGTGCCGGCGCTCGTCGCAGGCGGCGAGGGCCGCTACCGCATCTTCTTCCCGCAGGAGTACGGTCACTCGGTCGTCGAGGCCGTACGCGACCTCCAAGCGGGGCTCGCGTGAAGGACCTGTTCCGGGTTCGGCGCATGTGGCGGCCGCGCAGCGAGCTGAAGGATCGCTACGACGTCGTCGTCATCGGCGGGGGGTCCCACGGCCTCGCGACCGCGTACTACCTCGTGCGGAACCACGGCATCCGCAGCGTCGCCGTCCTCGAGCGCAGCTACATCGGCTCGGGCGCCGCGGGCCGCAACACGACGATCATCCGCTCGAACTACCGGACGCCGGAGGGCGCCGCGTTCTACAAGCGGAGCGTCGAGCTCTACGAGAAGCTCGGCGCCGACCTCGACTTCAACCTCCTCTTCTCGCAGCAGGGTCATCTGACCCTCGCCCACTCCGAGCGGGCGATGGTGACGATGACCGAGCGGGCCGAGGTGAACCAGCTGCTCGGCATCAACAGCCGCCTGATCTACAACGACGAGATCGCGTGGCTCTGCCCGGAGCTCGACCTCTCGGACCATCCCACGTGGCCGATCATGGGCGCCCTGTACCACCCGCCCGGCGGGATCATCCGCCACGACGCGGTCGTCTGGGGATTCGCGCGCGGAGCCGACCGCGGAGGAGTCGAGATCCATCCGTACACCGAGGTGACCGGGATCTCGCGGACGAACGGCCGCGTCACCGGCGTGCAGACGAACCGCGGCTCGATCGCGTGCGACACCGTCGTGAGCGCGACGGCGGGCTGGTCGACGCTCGTCTGCGACCTCGCGCAGGTTCGCCTCCCGATCACGACGCACATCCTGCAGGCGTTCGTGACCGAGCCGGTGAAGCCGTTCCTGGACGTGATCATCGTCTCGGCTCAGATGCACGTCTACGTCTCGCAGACCGACCGCGGCGAGTTCCTCATCGGCGCGGAGATCGAGCCGTACACGACATACCGCGGCACCGGGACGTTCCCGTTCCTCGAGTACTCGGCGCGCCACGT
>DASSGL010000275.1:0-2001 GCA_035693525.1 Gaiellaceae bacterium
GACGCGCGAACCTCGGCGAGCTGAGAGCGCACCTCGGCCGCGAGACGCTCGTTCTCGAGCACCAGCCCCGCGGTGGCCCTGACCGAGTCCACCAGCGCCGGCTCGTCAAGCAAGGCCGGATCGTGAAGGAGTGCAGCGACCTCTTCGCCGCCTGCGGTCACCGCGGTGACGGCACGCGCTCCTGCCTGCGGCGGCGCGATCGGTCGGCCGCTCGCGTCGACGTAACGACCGTCGCCGAGTCGGTACGCAACGTCGAGCGTCGGGTCGCCGAGTGCCCGCGCAAGCCGCTCGCGCATGCCGGCTGTCGCGTTTGCCGGCAGCTCGACGACCAGCTCGGACAGTTCGGGTCGGCGAAGTCGCGACCACAAGATGGCGGCGATGACGCCGAGGGGAATGGAGATGGCGACGGCTCGATAGATCGTCTCGAGAGTCGGTCTTCGCGCGTCGCTCGTGGTTACCCAGCCCAGCCAGAGCAGGGCGGTCGAGAACGTGATTGTCGCGGCGACGAGAACGGGCCCCTGCGCGCGGCGCGCCGCACCTCGCAAGACCCGTAGGCGTTGAGCCAGGAGGAAGAGCGCGACCAGGGTGACCGAGACCCCGGCGAGCTCCTGAACTCGGTCGACCGTGTGTGCGAGGGCCTCGTGCGGGAGGACGCCGAGTGTGTCGCGCGCATCGGGAACCAGAAACATGCCGACGAATTGCCCGCCCAAGGTCGCTGCGTATGCGCCGGCGATCGCCACCAGGGAGATGCGCGACCAGGGGCGCCCTTGCGGAAAGGTCAGGCAAAGGTGAACGAGGAGCGCCGCCCACAACCCTTCGAGCAGAAGTCCAAACGTCCACAAGGCATGCGAGCTCGCCCACTCGAGGTCTGCGCCCAGAAGCGCGAAGCCCGTCGCCGCGAGCAGCAAGCGTACGCGACGCCATCGTGGCCGCTCGAGCACGACGAGCGAGGCCGCGACCAGAGTCCACGAAAGCGTGAGGTCGACGGCTATTCGTGCCCCGGATACCCGCTCGTGGACGCCCAGCCAGCCGACGGCGAGGCCCGCTGCGACGGCGGCCGGTGCGAGCAGCACCGGGTCGCGGATCAGATCCCGCCCCGACGACGCTGGGAGAGCTGTCGACGCCATCACTCGAGAAGGGCGGCGAACGCGGCGGCCGACAGCTTCGACTTCGCGATGAACCCGCGCGCTCCGCATGTGGCGATTCGCCCGCCGTAGTCGTCGGCCGCACGCGACGAGATGAGGACGACTGCAGGGCCGTCTGCAGCGGCGAGCGCTGCCGCAACCGCGAAGCCGTCGGCGTCGGGGAGCTGCACGTCGAGGAGGACGACGTCGGGTGGTTCGGCCACGACTGCCGCGAGCGCCTCTGTCGCATCGGCGGCTTCGCCGGCAACAACGTAGCCTGCGCCCTCGAGCAGCTCGCGCGCGACGGCGCGAAACGGTTGGTGATCGTCGACGATCAACACGCGTTCGCGCACGCTTGTAATCGTCTCACAACGCTGTCGTAACGGTTCAGGGTTTTCCCTCGGATCGCGACGCGTTCGGTGGAATCCCCGAGCGGGACGGCGGATGATGAACGGGTGACGGCCCCCTCAGCGCGCCCGCGCGCCTCGACGCACCGCCGCTTCCGGCTCGCCGTGGTCGTCGTGTCCGGTGTCGTCGCGATCGTCGGCTCCATCTTGCTGGCCACGCACCGCTCGAGCGAGAAGGTGAATGCCCCGTCGGGCTCGACCCTCGCGCCCGCGCTGCCTCCGGGCGCCAAGGTGGTCGCTCGGATTCGCGTCGGGCGCGCCAACCCGCCCCAAAGGGGCGGAGGGGCGTTGGCCGTCGGTGAGGGCGCTGTCTGGGCCATGAGTGACGCCAAGGCGACACTCATGCGGATCGACCCGGCGCAGAACGCCGTCGTGGCGAGGATCAAGGTCGCTCCCCCAGAGGTGGCCGTCGCCGGCGACGGCGCCGTCTGGCTCTCCAATCCGTCCGAGAACACGGTCTCTCGCGTCGA
>DASSGL010000276.1:0-6445 GCA_035693525.1 Gaiellaceae bacterium
GTGACCTCGCCGCCCCGCGCCAGGGCGAAGTCGAGCCCGGCCCCGTCGCTCCACGGGTTCGCGCGCAGGAGCAGCTCCCGCTCCTCGGCTAGTCGCTTGCCGAACCCTCCGGTCGCGAGCACGAGGGGCGGCTCGACCTGCTCGGGCAGCGGCGACGCGACCTCGACCTCGCGCGCGAGGAGCTGCGTGAGGGCAGCCGGGTCGAACCGCTTACCCGTCGTGCGCGGGTTCTCGGTGTCGTCCCACACCGGCTCCGCGCCGCGTGAGACGAGCCACTCGAGCGCGTCGTCGAGCCGTTCCCAGATCAGGCGCTGCAGGGGCTCGTCGCCGCCTGGGCACTCGGCGCGGAAGTCGCTGAAGTCGGCGTGCCGCCAGATCACGCAGCTCGAGAGGAGCATCGAGCCGCCTGCTCGCGATCCCTTCTCGAGCACGCGCGGCCGGAGGCGGAGCTCCCTCGCCCGGGCCGCGCAGACGAGGCCGGCCATGCCGGCTCCGGCGACGATCACGTAAGCGAGAACGTCGGCTTGTGCTCGACGTACTCGATGCGCACGCGCTCGGGGCCCCAGAGGAAGACGGCGTAGGTGTTCGGGGCGTCGACGACGTTGTCGATCGGGACCCCGAGGTCGTTCGCCTCGGCGATGTGCTCGTCGGCGGAATCGACGAGGACTGCGAGGTGGTTGAGAAGGGGCCGCTCGGGCTCGCCCGGCTCGCCCGGGTGGAGCTCGACCCAGGCGCCGCCGACCTCGACGCGCGGCGCACCCGACGGCCCCGGCTCCGAGGCGGCAAAGCCGAGCGCGCCGTAGCTCGAGGCGGTATCCTCCGGCGACGCCGAGTAGAGGGCGACGTGGTCGAGGTCGTAGTCGACGTCTGTCTCCGCCTCGACGAGGCCGAAGCGCACACCCTCTCGTCCCGCGGCGAAGTACGCTTCGCCCTCGCGCGGCCGGTCGACCACGAGTCCGGCCGGCAACCCCGAGAGCGCCGCACCGAGGCTCGAGACACGGAAGGCGACGTGCTTCAACGCACCTCGCTCCCGCGGCCCTTCGGCGTCGAAGAGCGTGATCTTGCCGCGGCGCGCATTCGACCCGAGGAGCGTGAACGTCTCCGTCCGCTCGATGACGTGCATTCCGAGATGCGACGTCGCGAGCTCGGCGACGGCGTCCCGATCCTCGAGCCAATACGCGACGTGGTCGAGCTTCGTCGGATTCACGGACTCGACGTTACCCGCAGAGGTGTTACTTACGCCGGTCGACCGCGCGCCGGAGCTGCTCCTTCGACATCCGCGAGCGGCCCTCGATCCCCATGCGCTTCGCCTCGTTGTAGAGCTGTTCCTTCGTCCTGCCCTTCGGCCGGTTCGTGCCCGAGCGGAGGCCGCCCCGGCGGCCGGACGACATGTCCTTCGTCGAGCTGCGCGAGGACGTCTTCGCCTCGCCGCTCCGCGCCCGCTCCTTGTTGACGGTTCGCGCCGCGATCTCCTTCGACCGCTTCTTCGGCGTGCCACGCTTCTCGAGGCCCTTCTCGATGTGCTCGTACTGGCGTTCCCGCTTGTTGGACCATGCCTGCTGCGGCATACGCATCACTCCTTTCTCAGGAGGTAACGCTCGTGTGCGGCAGGCGGTTACGTCTCGAGCGGCTCGTTCTGGACGTTGTGCTCGGTCGCGTACGCGTCCGTGAGCTGGTTCACGACGTCCATGCCGTCGCTGTATGCGTAGTTGATCCGCACGAACGGCTCCCACTTGTCGGGGAGCGCGTCCTCCGGGAAGATCGCCTCGACCGGGCACTCCGGTTCGCATGCCCCGCAGTTGCTCGTCAGGACGCCGCCCGCGAGCGTGAACTCGTGCTTGCCCGGGACGACGGCACAGAACGTGTCGGCTGCATCTTCGTCATGCGGGGTGACCCGCATCACGCGCCAGTGCGTCTCCCGCGTCGCGAGGTAGAGCCACCGGATGGCGCGGCTGCGCACCCCGAAGTTCGTCTGCAGGTTCGATTCCTCGCCCGAGCCGACGACGATGAAGCCGGCGAGCGGCGCGACGTTCTCGAGCCAGGCGAGCGCCTCGTGGTCGGTGGAGCGCAGGCGCCACGAGCCCGCCTTGACCGCATCACCGTCAGCGGCGAGCCACCCGTCGACGAAGCCGGCGATGTATTCGGCGTCGACATCGTGCGGAAGGGCACGGTTGAGGTTGAGCGGGGCGCGCACCACGCCGGTCCCCCCGTAGCCAGGATGAACGTCGAGGCACGGCGAGAAGTTCACCTGGTCGAAGAAGTCCTTGAACCTCGTGACCTTGTCGCCGTAGAGCTGTACGTAGTGAAGGTGTTCGCCCGAGCGGATCTCCACCTTGTTCCAGCTCCCGTCGCCGAAGACCAAACCGTGCAACACGCCGAGCCTGTAGCTCTCCCCGCCGCGCTTCGGCGTTCGCCGAGCCGAACGGACGAAGTCACCCGCTCCGAGGCTCGATGTGCTGTCGCCGTCGGCGAGGAACCACGTATGCGTCGCCGTTGCGTTGATCGTCCGCCGATACCGGGAGATGTTCCGTGTCGTGAGCCGCACGCCGCCGTAGCGGTCACGCTCCTCGAACGCAGGCATGAGCTCGATCTCGACCAGCGGCTTACGCCGGAAACGACGCACATATGCCGGCCTGAACCCGTCGTCCGTGAGGACCCGGACGGAGCGGTTCTCGAGCTCGCCGAGCGTCCGCAGCCCGGACGACGTGAAGAGCTGCTCGGTCGGGGAGAAGCAGTCGATGCACTCCTCCGGATCGATCACGAGGATGCGGTTCGCCTCGTGGATGCAGTCCACGGGGCAGACGTCGACGCAGGAGCGATCTTTGATGTCGATGCAGGGCTCGGCGATGATGTACGTCACGGCGCCAACCCTAGCGAAGGCCCTAACCGGAGGGCGTCAGCTCGTCGACCAGCTCGCGGGCGCGCTCGACGAGTGCGGACTTCACGACCACTTGGTCGAAGCCTGCCGAGTGGCCGGCCCGCAGGCCGGCGGTGTCGGTGTGGTTCGTGAAGCCGAGGATCGGGACGTCGGGGTACGTGTCGGCGACCTCCTCGGCCTCGACGCGCGAGATGTCCACGATCACGAGATCGGCCGGGTCCGTGTGATCGACCGTGATGAAGTGATGCTCGGGCAACAGGGCCTCGAGCTTTCCCCTGAAGAACAGATCGACCCCACACAGCAGGATCGTCGCCACGTGCGAAACCTTAGAGCCGATGCCTGACGCGTACAAGGCCGGGCTGGAGCACATCCGCGCCGGGAGGTACTTCGAGGCGCACGAGGAGCTCGAGCTCGTCTGGCGTGCGGCGGCACCCGAGGAGCGCGACTTCTATCAGGGGCTCGTGCACGTGGCCGTCGCCTGGTACCAGGCCGGGCGCGGCCGCCCGGTGGCGACGGGACGGCAGCTGGAGAAGGCCGCCCGGCGCTTGAGCCCGTACGCGCCGAGCCATCGCGGCGTCGACGTGGCGGCCGTGCTGGCACAAGTCGACAGGGCGAGGCAGATCGTCGCGTCCGGCGAGCTCACGCTCCCCCCGCCGCGCGTCTGACCGTTCACGGCTCGGTCAGCCCGACGGCGTCGAGCGCGCGGTTCAGGGCGACGTGCAGCCACCAGTCCCGGTGGAAGAAGAGCAGGAGCCCGAGCGCGACGAGCGTCAGGCCGCTCACGACCTGGATCACGCGGTAGCGGTCGCGGAGCCAGCGGAAGCTCGACATCGCGCGCGCGAACGCGACCCCGGCGACGAGGAACGCGGCGCCGAGGCCGAGCGCGTACGCGGCGAGGAGCGCTGCGCCCTTCAGCACCGTGCCGGTGTCGCTCGCGAGCACGAGCACAGCGGCGAGCACGGTGCCGATGCACGGCGCGGCGCAGACCGCGAACGCTCCGCCGAGGAGCGCGCCGGAGCCGCGCCGCCGCGCGCCGGTGAGAAGCCCCGGCGCGAGCAGCCGCTCGGGCACGGGCAGAAGCCCGACGAAGGCGAGCCCGATCACGACGAGGACGAACCCGGCGACCTCGGTCTGTGCGTTCGCCGAGAACACATTGCCGATCGCGGCCGCGCCGGCACCGAGCACGACGAAGACGACCGTGAAGCCCGCGATGAACGGAACGCTCGACGTGACCACCCGCCGCACGGTGCCGCGTTCGCCGAGGCGCCCCGGTTCGACGCTCGAGAGCGCAGAGAGATAACCCGGAACGAGCGGGAGCACGCACGGTGTGATCACCGACGCGAATCCCGCGAGAAACGCGATCGGCACCCGGGAGCCCATCAGTCCAATCGTGCCAGCAGCTCGTCGAGGCGCTGCTCGGTCTCCTCGTCGAGACCGGATCCCGGCGGCTCCTCGTCGGGGCCGCGGCTGCGACTCCAGCGCCAGACGCCGAACGCCACTGCGATCGCGCCTGCGATGACACCGCCCAGCGGCAGCCACCACGCGAGCAGGTCGAAGCCCTTGTGCGGCGGTGCGGCGAGAATGCCTGCCCCGAAGTTCGCGACGAGGTCCGCCTTGATCTGCTTCTCCGTCCTGCACTGCGCGATCAGCACCTGGATGTGATGCTTGATGCGTTGCGCCGCAGCGGCGTCCGACTGGTCGAGCGTCGTGTGGCAGGTCGGGCACATGATCTCGCCCTCGAGCTTCGAGAGCGACGTGTGCGGCGTCGGGCATGCAGCTGCGGCGGACCCGGCCAGCACGAGCGCCGCGACGAGGACAACGGCGATGCGAACGATCACGAGCCGAGCGCCGCTGTCACTCCGCGGAAGAACGCATTCTGCTGGTTCGCCACCGTGCCCTTGATGTGCTCGCCGACAAGCCTGCCGCGGCGGTCGATGAAGTACGTCTCGGGCACGGCGCTCACGCCGTAGCGGTCCGCGGTCATCCCCGACCCGTCCTGCACCGTGGGATACGTGATGTCGTGCCGCTCGAGGAAGCGGCGCGCATCGCCCGTCACGTCGTGGTAGTCGACGCCGACGAAGACGACGCCCTTCGACTTGTAGCGCTGCCAGGCCTGCTCGAGCATCTTCGCCTCGCCCTTGCACGGCTCGCACCACGAGGCCCAGAAGTTGAGCACGACCGGCTTGCCGCGCAGCGAGGCGAGGGCGAGGGTGCCGGAGCTGTCGACGCGCTTGAGGGAGAACCCCGGCGCCGGCCCGCCGATCTTCGGCGGCTTCGACTGGTGCGTGAGCCGCCAGACGAGCAGGCCGAGGAGGCCGGCCACCGCCGCCAGCGCCACGACCTGGCCGGTGAGCTTCAGCGTCCGCATCAGGCCCCGACGATGTACACGGGCGTCCCGATCTGGACCCGGTTGAAGAGCCACTCGGCGTCCGGAATGTGCATGCGGATGCAGCCGTGCGAGAGCGAGTAGCCGATCGAGCCGTCGTTCGGGGTGCCGTGGATGCCGACTCCCGAAGCGCTCAGCCCCATCCAGCGCGTTCCGAGCGGGTTGCCCGGGCCCGGCGGCACCGGCTTCTCGCCCGCCGCCCACGGTGACGCGGGCGGATACCACCACGGGTTCCGCCACATGACGACGATCTGGAACTTGCCGAGCGGCGTCGGATAGACGGCCTGCCCGGTCGCGACGCCGAAGCGGCGGACGACGTGCGCGCCGTCGTAGAGCGTGAGGAGGTTCGACCCGCGCTTGATCACGATCACGGGGCCGATCGTCTTCTCGGTCACCGTCGGCTTCGTCAGCTTCGCGCGTACTCCGATCGTCGTGCGCGTCGCATGGACGAGCTCGTCCGTGAGATCGCGCACGATGCCCGGCTGGTCGATCTTGCGCCCGACGAGGGACCTAGTCACATACGGCTTGACGTTCCGGAGCAGCAGGCGCGACGAGACGGGCTTGCGGTCGAAGCGGGCGGCGAGCTTCGCGGCGAACGCACGAACGAGGCTGCGGTGCACGGCTGCGCGAAGCGCGAGCGGCGTTCCGGGCGGCACGGTCAGGGCACGCGCGACCGCCGAGTCGACCGGCACCGAGAGGGAGAAGAGGCTCGGCGCGACCTGGATCGTCGTCTTCTCGAAGCGGAGCGTGACCGGCTGGTTGAACGAGTCGAGCACAGCCTGGGCGGCGGTGCCCGGGTCGAGGCCTCCGATCGGCACGCCGGCGAGCGTCACGCCGGCCGGGACGACGGTGGGCGGCGGCGTGGGCGACGTGGTCGGAGGCGGAGTCGTGGTGGTCGTCGGAGGCGGCTCGTCCGCGAGCGCGATCGAGCTCGACGCTCCGGCGGCGAGCAGCGCAATCAGGACGAGGGCAAGGCGCTTCATGTCGAATGCATACCCGGCAGGAGCAGGCGCGGATCGCCGCTGATGATAGCGTCGGCGCCCGCTTCCACCAGAGCGGCGTCGCCGCACGGGGGCCCCATCAGCGGTCTCTGCGGATGACGACGACCGCGAGGTCGTCGCCGAGCTCGCCTCCCGCGAAGCGACGCGCATCTTCGGCAATCGCGTGCGCGAGCTGCGCGG
>DASSGL010000277.1:0-4303 GCA_035693525.1 Gaiellaceae bacterium
CGGGCGCACTCGCGCGCGAGGGTCTCGTGGAAGTAGCGCCTGTTGTGGAACCCGGTGAGCGCGTCGAGGTCGGCGAGCTGGCGCGCCTCGCGGAACTTCAGCGCGTTCTCGATCGCGGGCGACGAGTGCTGGGTCAGCCGCTCGAGGTTGTGGACGTCCTCCTCGCCGAAGCGGCGGGCGGCATTGCGCGAGTAGACGGCGAGGTAGCCGAGCCGGCCGCCCTCCGCCTCGAGCGGGACCGCCACGCCGCCGTGGATCAGGCCCGGCTCCGCCGCCTCCTCGGGGTCGTAGCGGTAGGAGACCTCGATCGCGCGGGCCCTCGCCCTGTCCGGCGGCCCGGAGATCGCCTCGGCTCCGTCGACGGCGAGCCCTCGCGCCGCCACCGTGGGCGGGCTCTCGGCGCCTTCGAGCCGCACGAGCGCGGCGTCGACGCCTTCCAGCCGCGAGCCTGCCTCGAGCGTCCGGGCCAGCACCTCGTCGAGGTCGATCGAGCCCGCGATCTCCGCGAGGAACCCGCTCCGCCGCCCCTCCTCCTCGGCCCGGTCGACCGCGGCCGCGAGCTCACCGGCGAGCTCGTCCATCCGCTTCTCGAGGGTCTGCACGACCTCGCCGACCCGCTCGTCGGCCTGCCGGCCGGCGCGCCGGGTAACGACCACGAGCAGGGTCGCGAGAACGACGACGGCCGCACCGAGCGCCGACGCGATGATCGGAAGGATGTGGTTCACCGCAGCTAGGGGGTTGACAGTAGGTCGCAGTATGGTCCGAAAGGCACGAGCGCGCCATGCCCGCGGCCCCGAATTCGGCTCAATCATCGGGTTTGACGCCCCGGAGGCCCGTAGGTACCATGCCGCGGGCCGGTTGGCAGGGACCTCGCCGTCCCGCCAGCCGTCTCTTTGTGGCTATACGACCGCACGTAGGAGAGCACTAGACCCATGCCCACCGTCAATCAGCTCGTTCGGAAGGGCCGGAAGCCACCGGTCTCGAAGAACAAGACCCCGGCGCTCGCGGGATCCCCGCAGAAGCGCGGCGTCTGCACGCGCGTCTACACGACCACGCCGAAGAAGCCGAACTCGGCCCTTCGGAAGGTCGCGCGCGTCCGGCTGACGAACGGCATCGAGATCGGCGCCTACATCCCGGGCGAGGGCCACAACCTCCAGGAGCACTCGGTCGTGCTCGTCCGCGGCGGCCGCGTCAAGGATCTGCCGGGCTTCCGCTACAAGATCATCCGCGCCGCGCTCGACACGGGCGGCGTCGCCGACCGCAAGCAGGCGCGCTCGAAGTACGGCGCGAAGAAGGGCGGCTCGTAATGCCGAGGCGCGCAGAGGTCCAGGCGCGGCCGGTCGACGCCGACGCCGTCTACAGCTCCCCGCTCGTGACGCAGGTGATCAACAAGGTCATGCTCGACGGCAAGAAGTCGATCGCCGAGCAGATCGTCTACGAGGCGCTCGAGCAGATCGGGACGAAGACGGGCCGGCCGCCCGTGGAGGTGCTCGAGCAGGCCGTGAAGACGGTCACGCCGGTGCTGGAGGTCCGCGGCCGCCGTGTCGGCGGGGCGAACTACCAGGTGCCGGTCGAGGTGCCGCAGCGCCGGGCCCGCACGCTCGCCGTGCGCTGGCTCGTGACGTATGCCCGCGATCGCCGCGAGAAGGGAATGAGCATCAAGCTCGCAAACGAGATCCTGGACGCCCTGAACCAGCAGGGTGGGGCGTTCAAGCGCAAGGACGATGTCTACCGGATGGCGCAGGCGAACAAGGCGTTCGCGCACTACCGCTGGTAGGCCCGACAAAGCGACAACAGAAGGAAGATTTGAGTACCAAGGAACAAACAGCAGTCGCGCTCGACCGCGTCCGGAACATCGGGATCATGGCCCACATCGATGCGGGCAAGACCACGACGACCGAGCGGATCCTCTACTACACCGGCCGCACCCACAAGATGGGCGAGGTACACGAGGGCGCGGCCACGATGGACTGGATGGCGCAGGAGCAGGAGCGCGGCATCACCATCACGTCGGCCGCGACGACGGCGTTCTGGCGCGACCATCGGATCAACATCATCGATACGCCCGGGCACGTGGACTTCACGGTCGAGGTGGAGCGCAGCCTGCGCGTCCTCGACGGCGCGGTCGCCGTGTTCGACTCGGTCGCCGGCGTCCAGCCGCAGTCCGAGACCGTCTGGCGGCAGGCGGACAAGTACAAGGTCCCGCGGATCGCGTTCATCAACAAGATGGACCGCACGGGTGCGAACTTCTTCGCGGCCGTGCAGTCCATGCGCGACCGCCTCGGCGCGAACCCGGTGCCGGTGCAGATCCCGGTCGGCCAGGAGGACGCCTTCCAGGGCGTCGTCGACCTCGTGGAGATGCAGGCGATCATCTACAAGGACGACCTCGGCCAGGAGTTCGAGCTGACCGAGATCCCCGCCGAGCTCTCCGAGCAGGCGAACGAGTACCACCACCAGCTCATCGACACGATCTCGCACTTCGACGACGAGGTGCTCGAGGCGTACATCGAGGACGAGTCCTCGGTCACGCCGGAGATGATCAAGCGTGCGCTCCGCGCAGGCACGCTCGCCGACGAGATCACGCCGGTGCTGCTCGGCTCCGCGTTCAAGAACAAGGGCGTCCAGCCGCTGCTCGACGCGGTGATCGACTACCTGCCGAGCCCGCTCGACGTGCCTCCGGTGACGGGCGTCGACCCGAAGACCGACGGCGAGGCGCAGCGCATGCCCTCCGACACGCAACCGTTCTCGGCGCTCGCGTTCAAGGTCATGTCCGACCCGTACGTCGGCAAGCTCACGTACTTCCGCGTCTACTCGGGCAAGCTGAAGGCCGGCGACCGCGTCCTCAACACGACGACCGGCAAGACCGAGCGCGTCAGCCGCATCCTCCAGATGCACGCGAACCACCGTGAGGAGCGCGAGGAGATCAGCGCGGGCGAGATCGCCGCCGGCGTCGGGCTGAAGACGACGACCACCGGTGACACGCTGGCAGCGGAGAGCGCACCGATCGTGCTCGAGCGGATGACGTTCCCCGATCCGGTGATCCAGGTCGCCGTCGAGCCGAAGTCGAAGGCCGACCAGGACAAGCTCTCGAGCGGGCTGCAGCGCCTGGCCGAGGAAGATCCCACGTTCCGCGTCTCATCGGACGAGGAGACCGGTCAGACCCTGATCGGCGGCATGGGCGAGCTCCACCTCGAGATCATCGTCGACCGTCTCAAGCGCGAGTTCAACGTCGACGCGAACGTCGGCCGGCCGCAGGTCGCCTACCGCGAGACGGCGTCGAAGCCCGTCGAGAACCTGCGCGAGCGCTTCGTCCGCCAGACCGGCGGCTCGGGCCAGTACGCCGACGTGGTGATCAACCTGCGCCCGCAGGAGCCGGGCGCCGGCTACGAGTTCGACGACAAGATCGTCGGCGGCAAGATCCCGAGGGAGTACATCCCCGCGGTCGACGCCGGCATCAAGGAGGCGATGGACTCGGGCGTGCTCGCGGGCTACCCGGTCGTGGACGTCGCGATCGAGCTCGTCGACGGGTCGTACCACGAGGTCGACTCCAGCGAGCGCGCGTTCAAGATCGCCGGCTCGATGGCCTTCAAGGAGGCGCTGAAGCGGTCGAAGCCGAAGCTGCTCGAGCCCGTGATGGCCGTCGAGGTGACGACGCCCGAGGACTACCTCGGCGACGTGATGGGCAACATCTCGAGCCGCCGCGGCCGCATCGAGTCGATGAACCCCGTCGGCAACGCGCAGGTCATCAAGGCGAGCGTGCCGCTGTCGGAGATGTTCGGGTACGCGACCGACCTGCGCTCGATGACGCAGGGGCGCGCCGACTTCACCATGCAGTTCGATCGGTACGAGGAAGTACCTCAGTCGATCGCGAGCGACATCATCGACGCTCGCGGCTAACTCGGAATCGAAGGAGAGCAGGGAGCCACCAATGGCCAAGCAGAAGTTCGAGCGGACGAAGCCGCACGTCAACGTCGGCACCATCGGTCACATCGACCACGGCAAGACGACCCTGACCGCTGCGATCACGAAGGTGCTTGCCGAGCAGGGCGGCGGGACGGCGGTCGCGTTCGACGAGATCGACAAGGCGCCGGAGGAGCGGCAGCGCGGCATCACGATCAACACCGCGCACGTCGAGTACGAGACGCAGAACCGCCACTACGCCCACGTCGACTGCCCGGGGCACGCCGACTACATCAAGAACATGATCACGGGCGCCGCGCAGATGGACGGCGCGATCCTCGTGGTCTCGGCGGCCGACGGCCCGATGCCGCAGACGCGCGAGCACATCCTGCTCGCCCGCCAG
>DASSGL010000278.1:0-8851 GCA_035693525.1 Gaiellaceae bacterium
ACCTTCGACGTCCCGATCGCGATGCACCAGGGCGTCAACTTCATGATCGCCGACATGGCGACCGAGATCGAAGCGGCACGCCTGCTGTGCTGGCAGGCGGCGTGGATGCTCGACCAGGGCCACGGGCGCAAGGCGACGCTCTACTCCTCGTTCGCGAAGCGCTTCGCGGCCGACACCGCGATGAAGGTGACGACCGACGCCGTGCAGGTCTTCGGCGGCTACGGCTACATCAAGGAGTATCCGGTCGAGAAGCTCATGCGCGACGCAAAGCTCTTCCAGATCTACGAGGGCACGAGTCAGATTCAGCGCCTGGTGATCGCGAAGGAGATCTTCCTGCCGAAGGACTGAAGGCCCTTCGCAAGCTGCTGAAGGGCAGGTTGCCGTGCGCGGTTCCACTAGGGTCCGCTGATGGCGATCGAGATCGACCTGTCCGGGCGCGTCGCGCTCGTGACCGGCGGCTCGCGTGGGCTCGGCCGCGCCGACGCGCTCGCGCTCGCCCGCGCAGGTGCCGACGTCGTCATCGCCGACCTGCTCGTCGAGTCGGAGCTCTCGGAAGAGACGGACCGCTACGGGCCGCTGGCCACCGTCGCCAGGCAGCAAGGGCTCGTCCACACGGAGGAGACGGTCGAAGAGATCCGCGGCCTCGGGCGGCGGGCGATCGCCGTGCGCTGCGACGTGACGGACCGGGCACAGGTCGACGCCGCGGTCGCCGGCACCGTGGAGGATCTCGGGTCGGTGGACATCCTCGTCAACAACGCAGGCACGCTGGACCACACGGCCCAGTTCCATGAGCAGTCGCAGGAGCTCTGGGAGCGCGACCTCCGGGTCAACCTCACGGGCGCCTTCAATTGCGCGCAGGCCGTCTGGCCGCACATGCGCGAGCGCGGCTGGGGGCGGATCGTGAACATGGCGTCCGTCGCCGGCACCCTGGGCGGCTTCGGCCAGGCCAGCTACTCGACGACGAAGGCGGGCCTCCTCGGCCTGACCCGGACGCTCGCGATGGAGGGCGCCCGGCGCGGGATCACGTGCAACGCAATCGTCCCCGGCGTGATCGGCACCGAGGCGTTCAGCATGGCGAACGCTGCGATGAACGAGCGAATCGTCGCCCGTACGGCCCTGAAGCGCCCCGGCGAGCCGCAGGAGATCGCGAACGCCGTCGCGTTCCTCTGCTCCGATCTCGCCTCGTATATCACCGGTATCGAGCTGAACGTCTCCGGTGGCGTCGAGCTCTTCGTGTTCTAGGCAGGCTGCCCGACAGCTCTCCAGGCTACCCTGGTCTGGGTGCGCCGGAGGGTCCTGCTCTTGCTGCTCGCGATCGTCGCGACCGCCGTCGTGCTCGGCTTCGTCTTCGCGGGCTCGCCGACGACGATTGCGAACGGGGTCACCATCGACGGCGTCGACGTCGGCGGTCTCGAGGCCCGCGACGCGCGCGCCCTCCTCGAGCACCGTTCGGCGGCGGTCGCCCACAGGCCCGTCGTCTTCCTGGCGGGCGGCAGGCAGTTCGCGATTCGCCCCATCGAGCTCGGAGTCGAGCCCGACTGGAAGGTCGCCGTCTCGTCCGCGCAGCACCAGGGCGACGGCTTCGGGCCGCTGCGCGGCTTCAAGAGGCTCGACGTCCGCGTCTTCGGCGCCGACGTCACGCCGCCGATCCGAGTGCTGAACGGCGCGCTCGAGTACAAGCTCGAGCTGATGGCGCGGGCGGTGAGCCGACCGCCGCTGGATGCCGAGCTCGTTCGTCACGGCCTCGCCACGAGCGTCCGCCCGGCTCGACCGGGGCTCGCTCTCGATCGCGCAGCCGCAGAGCGGATCCTCGTTCGCTCGCTCGCCTCGCTCGAGCGGGAGACCATGCGCATCGAGCTGCCGCTGCTCGTCAAGCAGCCGCACGTTCGCGCCGCCGCGCTCGCGCCGGCAGCGCAGCAGGCGCGCGTCGCCCTCTCCGCGCCGGTTCGCCTCTCGCTCGGCCCGACCCGCTGGCTCCTGACGCCCCGGCGCCTCGCTCCCCTGCTCGAGCTGCCGGCCGAAGGTCGCACGTCGCTCGCAATCGGCGGCCACGCTGCCGATGCGTGGCTCGAACGGCTGGGTCGCCGCGTCGGAAAGCCGCCGCGAGATGCGACGTTCTGGGTCGACGGCGACCGGGTCGGCGTCGACCCGGCGAAACCGGGTGTTCGCCTCGATCCCGGCGCGACTGCGAATGCGCTGCTCGCGGCCGCGCTCAGGCGCGGTCCGGCAGGGCGCCTTGCCCGCCTGCCGGTGCGGGAGGCGCAGCCGAAGCTCTCGACGGAGGCTGCGCGCGCCATGCACATCCGCGGTCGCGTCTCGAGCTACACGACGTTGTACGGCGGAATTGCGAACCGGATCCACAACGTCCAGCTCGTGGCGCACCTCGTCGACGACAAGCTCATCCCTCCTGGGACGACGTTCTCGTTCAATCGGACGACAGGCGAACGGAACGCCGCGAAGGGATTCCTCGAGGCGCCTGTGATCGTGAATGGCGAGCTCACGACCGGTCTCGGCGGCGGTGTGTGCCAGGTCTCGACCACGGTCTTCAACGCCGCGTTCGAGGCGGGCCTGAGGATCACGGAGCGCACCAACCATGCGCTCTACATCAGCCATTACCCGCAGGGTCGCGACGCGACGGTCGACTATCCGAGCGTCGACCTCAAGTTCGTGAACGACACCGGCTACTGGATGCTCCTACGGACGTTCGTCAGCTCGTCGGCGCTCACGGTCAGCCTCTACGGCACCCCCGTGCACCGTAAGGTCGTGGCGACGACGAGCCCGCTCGTCACGCACGGCGCGCCGCCGCTGCGCACGACCGTCGACCGCACGCTCCGTCCGGGCGAGAGGGTGGTCGACGACTCCGGCGTCCCCGCGATGTCGACGAGCGTGACGCGTGACGTCTACACGCCGAGTGGGAAGCTTCTCTACCACGACACGTGGTACTCGTCGTATCGCGCCGAGCCGAAGCTCGAGCGTGTCGGGCCGAAGCCCCAGCCGAAGAAGAAGAGACCCTCGGAGAAGAAGCCCCCGTCGACGACTACTACGACGACTGCGACGGCGACGACGACGACGCAGCAGACGACGACTCAACCGACGCAATCGCATCCCTGAGCCACTCGGGGACGCGAGTCGGGCCGAGCGTCGAGCCGTCGACGCACGCGTGGTTCGTGTAGCCGTCGGCCATGAGCGCGCCGTCGTCGCGGACGATCGCGTACTCGTAGCGGAAGCGGGCACCTCGCACGTCGGCGCAGCGGGTGTGCACGTGGAGGAGATCGTCGAAGCGCGCGGGGACGACGTAGCGGCAATGCGACTCGAGCACGAGAGCCTCGACTCCGTGGTCCCGCAGCGACTGGTAGCCGCCGGCGAACGCACGCAGATACTCGACCCTCGCCACCTCGAACCAGACGAGGTACGCGGTGTTGTGCGCGACTCCCTGGGCGTCGGTGTCCGCGAACCGGACTCGTACCTGGGTCGAGAACGTGAATCCGTCCATCGCGTCAGTATCCACGTGTGACCGTCGAGCGGCTTGCAGAGCTGGTCCGTCTTTGCGGCTCGTGCGTGGTGCTGACCGGCGCCGGCGTCAGCACGGAGTCGGGCATCCCGGATTTCCGTTCGCCCACGGGCGTCTGGGCGCGATACGACCCGATGGAGTACGCGACGATCGACGCGTTCCTCGCCGACCCGGTGAAGGTCTGGGACTTCTACGGCCGACGGCTCGAGATGCTCGGGAGCGCGGAGCCGAACGAGGGACACCGCGCGCTCGTCGAGCTCGAGGAGCGCGGGTACGTGCAGGCGGTGATCACGCAGAACATCGATCGCCTGCACGAGCGAGCGGGCACGCGCGATCTCGTCGAGGTACACGGCTCGATCCGCACAGCGAGCTGCCTCGACTGCGGAGGCGTCGTTCAGTTCGACGACGTCGTGCGCAGCTTGCCGGTGCCCGCGTGCCCGGCGTGCGGGCGGATCCTGAAACCGGATGTCGTGCTGTTCGGGGAGCTGCTGCCCGAGCGGGCGATGGCGCGTGCGACCGAGCTCGCGGCGCAGGCGGCGGTTTTGCTCGTCGTCGGCTCGTCGCTCGAGGTCTACCCGGTTGCGGGTCTGCCGCTCGAGACGCTCGCGCACGGCGGCAGCATCGCGATCGTGAATCGAGGTTCAACCCAGTACGACTACCGTGCGGCGGTCACGATCGACGCGCCGGCCGGCGAGACGCTGCGGGGGCTGGCCGATGCACTACCGCAGTGACGCCGCAAAGATCCCGTCGCGCAGCCTGGAGCCGGTCGGCGAGGTGGCGAGCCCGTACACGGGCACGATGCGGTTTCCCGCCCACGACGTAGAGAAGTAGTCGCCGACCATGCGGCCGCCCTCGGCGCGCGGGAGCCAGGTGACGCGGAACGGCTGAGCGTCGAGGCGAACGCGGCCGACCCACGTCTTGCCGCCGTCGTTCGACCCCACGAAGCCGATCCCGAGCGTGCTGGACCCCGTCGGATAGAACGCGTAGACGAGCGCGAGCCGCCCCGGATGTGCCGGGTCGGCGGCGAGGCCCGGAATGAACAGGCTCGCCGGGGACGAGGCCGCGCCGGCCGCCGGGGGGATGCGCACCGGAGCCGACCAGGTCTCTCCGTCGGCCGACGTCGAGAGAACGAGGTCGTTGCGGGTGCAGCCCGGACGGAAGCGGCAGTCCTGCCACACCGCGTAGATCGTCCCGTTCGAGTCGACGTCGACCGACGGCAGCGCGATCGCGCGCATGGGCCGGTTGTCCGCCGCCTGCAGGTCCGAGACGACGAACCGCGCGAACGACGCGCCGCCGTCCGTCGAGCGCAGCGCCACGATCGACCCGGTGAGCGCCGCGTCGCCGTTGTAGTCGCCCGCCACGACGACGAGCGTCCCGTCGGGTCGAACGACGGGCTGCGTGCCGACGAGGAAGCCGCTCGCGCGAACCGGCGTCGACCACGTCGCGCCGCCGTCGTTCGAGAACTGCGACACGGTGATGTTCTTCTGGTCGTCGGTGTACTCGAGATAGCAGCGCCCGTGGAACGGGCTCGACGCGCCGTTGTCGCACGCGATCCAGTCCTTGTCGAGCGTCGGGCCGCTCGCCGCATCGACCGGAGCGGACCAGGTCTTGCCGTCGCTCGATCGAGCCACGTAGATGTGGGACCCGGCGCGCTCGATGGTGAGCGTGCTCACGAGCCACACGCTGTGCATCGAGTCGTAGGCGACCGTCGGGTCGGACGCGGCGAGCTCCGGGCCGGGCGGCGTCGCGTTGGCCGTGGTCGAAGGCAGGAAGCTGCGCTGCCAGGTTCGGCCCGCGTTCGTCGAGACGGCGGTGCCGATGTTGGAAGCGGCACCGCTCTCGCGCCTCCCGACCTGGAACGCGGCGACGACGGTCGATCCCCAGGACGCGCTGTCTGGCTCGACGGCGCTCTCGTGCTGGCCGTCGGCGTTCGTGTACGGGTCGACGGAGAGCCGCCGCGAGACGATCTCGCAGTTCGCCGCGACGCTGTCCGAGAGATCGGCGCTGACGACGTCCACCCCCGTGCCGCAGTCGACCCGGTCACGCCCGCCCCAGGCGACCTGGACGCGGTCGGCGCCCCGGCCCGCGACGATGCGATCGGCCGTCGGCGTGGCGACGACGAGCTCGGCTGCGGCAGTCCCACGGATCGTTGCTGCCGTAGCGGTCGACGCGAGCGCCAGCAGGCCGAGGAGAGGAAGGACGCGGCGCACGGAGCCGTCCCAGAGTACCCCCGCGGCGGCCGCGTCTTGGCCTGTTCGCGGCCTCTTAAGCGGCCGTGCGACCGAGCCTGCGCTCGGAGAGGACGCGTGCGCACGCGCTGCACACGACGCGCTCGAGCTCGTACGGGACGCCCGCGCGCTGGACGACCACGTGCTTCCTCACGGCTCGATGCCTGTGTGGCAACCGCATGATCCGAGGTCTAACGTTCACCGCCACTCAAGGTAATAGGACGGACACCGGACGGAAATGTCAGAAAGGGTGATATCGCGTTGCAGCCCGGTGACCGTCGCGGCCCTCGCCGCGGGGTCTCTGCTCGCCGCGTGCGGTGCCGGGGGGAGAGGTCCCACGCACGGCGTCGCCGGCGTCCACGCCGACGTGCGCGCGTGCCAGGATGGCGCGCGCCGACGGGTCGGCAGCGCTGACCGCAACTGGGCCGCGTATGCGTTGCGGCCGACCACCGCATACCGCTCGCCCGGCCGCGGGGCGATCGCGCGCTTCGGCATCCGGAACGTGAACCGTGCGCCGACGGTGTTCGGGGTCGTCGGCGAGCAGGTCGATCGGCGCTGCAACGCCACGTGGGTGCACGTCGCCCTGCCGATGCGACCGAACGGCGTCACCGGCTGGGTCCGCGCGCGAGACGTCCGAAGCAGCGTCGTGCGCTCGCGGGTCGTCGTCGACCTGTCGCAGCGGCGCCTTCGCCTCTTCCGGCGCGGCCGGCTCGTGCTGAGCTCACCCGTCGCGATCGGCTCGAGGGCGACGCCGACTCCGCTCGGCCGCTACTACGTGAACCAACGCCTCGTTCCGACCGACCCGGGCGGCCCGTTCGGTCCGGGCGCCGTCGGCATCTCCGCATTCTCGGACGTGCTGACCGGCTGGACGCAGGGCGGGCCGATCGCGATCCACGGGACGAACGCACCCTGGTCGATCGGCCACTCGGTCTCGAACGGCTGCATCCGGTTGCCGAATCCCGTGCTCCGGCGTGTCTTCCGGGTCGCGATCGACGGCACGCCGGTCGTGATCCACCCGTAGCTACGAGCACGGCGCACCCACATCGAGGCGCGGCACCGCGATCTTCGGAGCATGGAGGTTGCGGCGCGAGAAGTCGAGCGCGCCCGCGAGATTCGCGGCCTGCGCGTCGCGCATCGACAGGGGAGCGAGGCCGAACCGCCACTCGACGAGCTTCAGGATCGACGTGTGGTCGTACGTCCCGTGCGCGACGTGGCCGCGCCGCGCGAAGGGCGACACGAGCACGCACGGGATGCGAAAGCCGCGCTGCCGGTATTCGGGCCTCACGTCTCCCGCGGCCGGAGGCGGGACGTGGTCGAAGAAGCCGCCCCATTCGTCGAACGTGAACACGAGCAGCGTTCGCGGCCAGGCCGGGCTCCGCGTCACGGCGTCGTAGATCCGCGACATGAAGTACTCGCCCGCCCGAATGTCGGCGTGTGGGTGGTCGTCGTTCCCCTCGTTGCCCGACGAAGGGCCCGAGTCGTGGAACGTGTAGTTCGGGTCGACATACGAGAACGCAGGCAGCTTCCCGGTCTTGCACTGCCGGAAGAACGTCGCGTGCTTGTGCGAGATCTGCTGGTACCGCTGGTAGAGCAGAAGGAAGCTGAAGTTCCCGTAGTAGTAGCCCGCCCTGACCTTCTTGGCGACGAGCCGGTCGAAGATCGTCTGCAGGTCGATGCGCGACTGGACGTTGCTCGTGCGGTCGGTGACGCCGGAAAGGGAGTAGATGCGGTTCGGGAACGTGGGGCCGAGGATCGAGGCGAAGAAGCGATCGCAGGTCGTGAACGCCGGCGCGACCTTGCCGAGAAACCGCAGATCCTGCCTGCGGTAGTAGCCGATCGAGTACAGGTCGTTGGCGCGAAGCCAGCCGTCGCAGGCTCCGTTGTTCCACTCGATCCGGCCGCCGTCGTACGAGTGACTCGGATCGCCGTAGGCACAGCCCTGGAAGTCGGGAGCGAGCGGGAAGGTCGGGTGCGAGACGCCGGCCGTGTCGGTGTACGCCAGCCCCGCCTGCTTGCCGTCGGCGCCGGGGAGCCAGCCGAGCAGGTGGTCGAACGACCTGTTCTCCATCACCACGACGACGATGTGGTCGAGCCCCGACCGCGCCGGGGTCGGCAGCCGGTCGATCCCCGCGAGTGCGGTACGGCCGAGCGGGTGGGCACCGACCGCGGCGGAGGCGGCTGCCGCAAGAAAGTCGCGGCGCGTCAGGCCCACGGGGTGAGCGTACCGCGGTAAGCAGGTATGGTCTCCGCATGGCGAGAACCGATCTGTTCGGCCGGCTGGCCGATCTGAGCGAGGAGGCGTTTCAGAAGCTGTCGGATGCACCCGGCGCCGATCGCGCGGTCCAGGCGGTCAACACGCTGCGCGCGCGTGTCGACGAGCTGCAGAAGCGCGTGCGGGGGCTCGAGGAGCTCGAGAAGCGGTTGACCGCCCTCGAGCACAAGGTCGACAAGCTGAGCAAGTCCTCGACGCCGTCACAATCGCGGTCGGGCTCCTCGAGCTCCGAGCCGTCCGGCTCGAAGACCACGAGCACGAAGAGCTCCGGCGCCTCGGAAGCAAAGAAGGACTAGCGCTCCGAGCAGCAGTCCGCCGGCGATGTCGGTCGGGGTGTGCCAACCGGCGAGCTGCAAGAGCACGATCGACGCGAGCGCCCAGACGATCGCCCAGACGCCGACGAGCGGCGCGAGTGCCGCGGCGACGATCACGGTGCGCAGGGTGTGACCGCTCGGAAACGACGAGTCGAACGCGGCGATGTGGCGCGCGCCGGAGAAGAGCTTCGGCCGCACGATCGTCTCCTTGCAGATCACCTCGACCGCCACGGCCGCAACCAGGGCGAGTGCCAGCGTGCGCGAGCGCCACGCGACGATCGCGACCGCGATCAGAAACGACGCCGGCAGCGTGACGACGTTCGCCGCCACGGAGAGCGCGCCGTTCCAATGCGCGCCCAGGAGCGGCACGAGGCCTTCGACGAGGCTGCCCTTCGCCTGGGCGACATGCGCCCCAGGCATCAGGTGATCCACGCCCCATTGATCCAGGCGCGCACAAGCTCCGGCGGCGACGAGGAACGCCAGCAACCCGAACGCGAGAGCGGTCGCGGTGCTACGGAACACGCAG